>JAFGRL010000106.1 GCA_016935195.1 Sedimentisphaerales bacterium | reverse complement strand
TCGATAACAGCAAAAAAACAAGGGTGGACGATATAGCTTCAACAGTTGTCTATAACTGCGCCTTACGTATATTCCACCCCCTATACCCCAGAACAACTTAGAACAGCGGTTTATATGTTGGATGGTATAGCTGACGGCAGAAACAGCGAAGGAAAGTGAATAATGAGTGAGTGTTATACGACTAAAAAATTGATGAACAGCAAACAAGCGGCAGAATATTTGTGCATTTCTGAGCGGAAGCTCTGGGACTTGCAAAAGTTACAACGCATCCCAGCAGTCAGAATTGACCGCTCCGTTCGGTTTGACCGTGATGACCTTGATTCATTCATAGAGCAACAGAAAAAAATATAAAAATTTTTTATTATGCGCTTGACAAAAGTACGATATACCGTATATTGGAGTTATATGACAATGATAAGAGAAGCAATTAAGAAACGTATGAATGAGTTAAACCTGAACCCTAACCGGTTATCAGAAATGCTCAAGGACAAAATACCACGTCAAACAATATATGACTTTTTGTCTGGTAGGACGGATGCACGAACAGAAGTAGTCTCGGCGTTAATGAAAGCTCTTGAGTTAGAGTTAAAGCCAATTAAGAAAAAGAGCAAGAAAAAGGCAAGGTCATATTATGGCAAGTATTGAAGGTCGAAGTAATAAGAATGGCAAAACCTATCGGATACGTTTGTCTGATGGGGAATCACCGAACCGGCCTCGAATTGGTTTCGGCAGAATCACCAAACGGCAAGCAGAAACAGCGAAAATCAATATAGAGAATCTTGTCAAGGCCAAAAACACCGGTTCTGAGATTTCTATTGCCGTTCAAAGTTGGCTTAATGGCCTGAGAGCCTCTATACGAAAACGTTTGGAATCTCTGGGGCTTGTCGAGCCGATGACACGAAAAGCAGAAATTACTTTGGCTAAATGGGTAGATAACTATATTGAAAACCGAACCGATATAAAGCCCAATACCAAACGGAATATGCTGGCTGCACGAAATTCTCTATTCGGGTTCTGCAATACGAGTATGAGCATAGCTAATTTCAGCGCCTATGATGCCGAAGAATTTCGCCGACACCTGTTAGGACTGGGACTTGCCGAAAACACTGTCCGACGACGCTGTAAAAGGGTCAAACAGTTTTTTGCAGCAGCACGCAAAAAGCGCCTTATTGATGAAAATTCCTTTGATGGCATTCCCACAAGTACGGTATCTAATCCCAAGCGGCAGCAATTTATCAGCTGTGAGGATATTCAAAAAGTCCTCGATGCCTGCCCTAATAATGAGTGGCGGCTTATCTTTGCCCTTGCCCGTTACGGCGGCTTGAGAATCCCATCCGAACTATATGGACTGGCCTGGGATGATATACTTTGGGACAAGAAGCGTTTTGTTATCCACAGCCCAAAAACTGAGCACATCGAAGGCAAGGAAACTCGAATCTGCCCTTTGTTTCCCGAACTTGAGCCATATCTCATAGAAGCATTCCAGCAGGCAGAGGACGGACAAAGAAGGGTTATCAACGTAGATTTGAATATCAGCAGTAATCTTCGTACACAAGCTCATCGAATCATTAAACGGGCGGGGCTTAAACCTTGGGGCAAAACATTCCAAAATCTAAGGTCGAGCAGAGAAACCGAACTGGTAGAGGATTTTCCGGTTCACGTTGTTACTGAATGGCTTGGAAACAGTCCTGATGTTGCCCGAAAGCATTATCTACAAACACACGAAGAACACTTCCAAAGAGCGGTGGAAAAAAGGTGGCCAAATTCGGGGACAGATGGTGGCCTGAACACTGCCGTACCCCCTCGCACACAGCCGCAAGCCGAAAACAGGAGGGTTGACATTACTCCTTGTTTTGCAACAGCTTGCGACAATATGCGAGCAGATACAAATCAGGACAGTTTGTATCCAATACCCCCAAGGGGAGTCGAACCCCTGTCTCCAGGATGAGAACCTGATATCCTAGGCCACTAGACGATGGGGGCATCTTTCACGGCTCGTCGCTCGTGACTTGTCCGCAATTCACACTTTACCAAATACGAAAAAATAGCGGCGGAAGGACTCGAACCTTCGACCCTGGGCTTATGAATCCCATGCTCTAACCAACTGAGCTACGCCGCCAAGGCTTTGATATACAAAGACCTACAGAATTTGGCCAAGGTCTCTTATTTGCTTTTGCTACAACCACTTCGAATTATAGTGAAAATTTCGAGCTTATCAACTACAAAAGTATTAGACACTTGGTGTGTTATTGTGCGTAGGTTTAAGGGCGGTACATCTTAGCTGCCCATTACAAAACAAAGCAACTTCTTGTAATTAAGTCTTGTGTTATTACTGAACTTTTACAAAACCGGTAGCATCTTTATCCACGAACCAGACCATCAGCGATTCGTATGCCCCTACGTCAGCATAATTAGACTCGCCGTTATTGGTTACATAATCAACGTCAATTCTGCCCCCATCTATAGAGATGCGCAAATGAGCTCAACTGTTCCCTAAATTTTGTGAAAATTTCAAAAAAATTTTCATCCATCGAATTTAGCCAGCACTTGCCGGTTTGCTTCTGTCTGAATTAGGCCTTTTTATGGTTAAAATCAGGCCGGCGAGGCCGAAAAGAAAAATCGTGGCAGGTTCAGGAATAAGATTCAAGGAGGTCAGTTCACCGTATATGTCAAAATATCCATCGCCTGTGGGATAAGGTTCATGGAATCTTGCCTCAAATTCTCTCCGAAGGTCAAAAACACTTATGTCTGGAAGAGAGGTTGGTAGCTCATCACTTTGAATGGGTTGGGTAGTAAGCAAATCCATAAGCGCGATGTGTATGTAACCCCAATCACTATCATGGTATGTTTTAGTAAAACCATCCACGATTATCGAGCCCTCAAAGGATGGAGCTAGGCTCCTTGCAGCATAACCAAAATCTGCAGCACCAACTCTGAATATAGGGATTTCGGTCGACTCTTGGTTATGTGCGAAGGTGTAGTTTCCGATAGTCATAAAGATTGAGATAAGCTCGTAAGTTCCATAATACTCACTACTTTCCAAGTCTGGCGTCTCGGTATCATAAGTGCAAAATCCAACCATTTCTGAACCCACTTCGACTGAGCCATCCACTTCAAAACCACCTCCAGTCCGTAATAAATTAACAACACCCGTAACCTCTATAGTAATAATCTCAGCTCCTGCAAAGGAAACAAGGCTTAAACATAAAAGACAAACCGCTATTATGTTAAAAAATCTCTTTTTCATTGGTCCATCAAGCTAAAACTTCAATTCTGCCCCCATATATAAAGATGCGCAGAATAGCCAAACTGTTCCCTAAAATTTGTAAATTTTTTAAAAAATTTTCACCCACAATAATTATATCCATTGAATTTATCCAGCAATCGTCAGTTTGCTTTTGTCTGATTTTGCCTTTTTACGGTAAAAATCAGGCTTCCTAAGCCAAAAAGCAAAATCGTGGCAGGTTCCGGAATGAGATTCCAGGATGTTATTTCGCCGCTAACGCCAAACAAATGGCCATCATAATCTCGAAAAACAAGACCAAAGCTATTGCGCATATCAAATACAGAAATATCCGGAAGCGAAGTGGGTAATGAATCGTCGGGAATAAATTCGGATGAACTGGTCCATAGGTCAAGAAGAACTACTTCTCTATTCTTCCAAAAAATATCGTCATATTCCCTGGGCACTCCATCAAGGTAAACTGTTCCATCGAACATTGCTTCTGGACTATAAGCCCAGAAAGTGGGGTCAACGACTCCTACTCGGAAGAAGGGATACTCAGATGATAAAGTATCGTGGGTAAATGTATAATTTCCTATTGTCATGGAGAGCGAAAGTAGCTCGTATTCTCCTACATACTCGCTATCTACCAAATCAGGGGTTTCGATATCGTAGGTACAAAAGCCGGTCATTACCGAGCCAATACTTACAGAGCCATCAGTATTAAAGCCACTTTCGCCTATTGAGTTGACGATACCAGTAACCTCTATTGTAATAATCTCACCTCTTGCCAAGCCGTCAAGAACTGAACATAAGAAAAAAACTAATATTATGTTAAAAATTCTCTTTTTCATTGGTCCGTCAAGCTAAAACGGCAGTATTTCCCTATAAGATGCGCGAAATGGCTAAACTGTTCCCTAAAATTTTTAAAATTTTTAAAAAAATTTTCACCCACAATAATTATATCCAATGAATTTATTCAGCAATCGTCCGTTTCCTTCCGGCTGAATTTAGCCTTTTTATGGTTAAAATCAGGCTTGCTAAGCCAAAAAGCAAAATCGTTGCAGGTTCGGGAATGAGATTCAAGGAGGTAAGTTCGCCGTGGATGTCAAAAAATGCTCGATTATCAGATTTAGGTTCATAGAAGCGTGCCTCAAATTCTCGCCGATTGTCAAAAACCGAGATATCTGGAAGTTCAGTAGGAAGTGAATCTGTAGGAATATAATACGAACTGGACCAAAGGTTCATAAGTTCAATGCGATAGTATCCCCAGATTATATCATCATAGGTCTTAGGGGTACCATTGACAGTAACAATTCCATCAAAACAAGAATCTGCACTTGTTGCCTTATATCCTGGGTCAACAATTCCCACTAGGAACAATGGACACTCATCAGAAACAGTATTATGAGTAAATGTATAATTTCCTATTTCCATACAAATTGAGAGTAGTTCGTACAGGCCCGTATAATCGCTATTAGTTGCCAGGTCAGGAGTTTCTGTGTCATATATGCAATATCCTAACATTTCTGAACCAACGTTTATTGAATCATCTAAAACCAAACCTCCTCCTGTTTCGACAGAATCTACGATACCAGTAACTTCAATAGTAATAATCTCAGCTTTTGAAAAGGAAACAAGGCCTAAACAACATAAATAAACCAATAGTATATTAAAAAATTTTTTCATTGGTCCATCAAGCTAAAACGTCAATTCTGCCCTCATCTATATAGATGCGCAAATGGGTTCAACTGTTCCCTAAAATTTTCAAAAAATTGCAAAATTTTTGTTTGTGTACATTCTCCGTAGAGCAATTTTTCCTATAAGCTTAGTTATTGTACGTATTTACGGTATTTTCTATCTGTGTTTTCTTCTCGTTAAGGCCAAACTGCCCAGGCCGAGAAGTAAAATCATTGCTGGTTCTGGGATAATTGTCCAAGAAGACAAACTGCCACTAATTCCAAACCAGCTTGTGTCCCAATCTGAGTCAGTAAACGCAACACTGAACTTGTTATACCAATCGAATTCTGAAATATCTGGAAGCCAAACTGGAAGTGAGTCCGAAAGGTTGTATTTGTTTGAACTGCTACATACATTTATAAGTGTTAAGCCAGAATCCTGCCAGTCAATATCATCATAACTTTTAAATGAACCATTTAGAGTGATGAAACCATCAAAACGTGGCGATAAACTTCTTGCTATGTAGGAAAGGTCAATAGAAAATACTTTAAACAGCAGTTCGTCCGGAGGCATAGGATTGTTAAAAAACGTATAGTTTCCGATGGTCATAGAGACAGAAGACAGGTCATACTCGCCAATGTTATTCAACTGAGGATAATGGTCGATTGCTTCTGTGTCGTAACTACACGATCCTGTCATCTCAGACCCAATATAAACCGAATCATCTAAAGCGAACCCCCCTTGTGTGTCGATTGAGTTAACTACTCCTGTAACTTCGATTGTAATAATTTCACCTCTTGCCAGGCCGTTAAGAACTGAACATAAAAGACAAACCACTATTATGTTATAAATTCCTTTTTTCATTGGTCCGTCAAGCTAAAAACGTCAATTCTGCCCCCATCTATATAGATGCGCAAAAGGGCCTAACTGTTCCCTAAAATTTGTTAAAAATTACAAAAAAATTTACAAGAACCTACATTAATTTCAGTTATTATACGTATTTACTGCATTTTCTATCTGCGTTTTCATCTCCTTTAGCCAGCGCTCGTCCATAAACTGACCTGATTGGTCTCGCGTCTGTATGATTGTATTAGGAAAATTATTTGGTACCCAGGTGTCATTAAAATCACTGTAGCTATCCTCTATATGCCACGTAATCATTGAGCCGGAATAGTCCACACTGAGCAACAAATGATCTGGTATCACGTCTCCCCGGATATTGTTAAAGTCACTGGTAAATGTGGATAGACAGTCTAAAGGATCTGGCTCAGGAACATCGTATGGATTACCTTCCCTCCTGGGAAAAGTTTTAACACTGATGCCGCTTACCTCATTTGGAGTGCCGAACGACTTTGGGAGAAGCAGAGTTGTACCACAATCCGGGTTGGGGGCGAGGCAGCCGCTTCTTACGACAAGGAGCTTTTCTGATTTTATGATGTCCCTGTAGTCTGAGAGGTCGGTGAAATACCGGATCATTCCTGGCCGTTCATTTAAAACACTATCATCTTGAGCGTAAAGGTACCCCTCGCCGCCTGATTGTGATGT
The DNA here is from genome assembly GCA_016935195.1 of Sedimentisphaerales bacterium. Lineage (GTDB taxonomy): Bacteria > Planctomycetota > Phycisphaerae > Sedimentisphaerales > Anaerobacaceae > JAFGRL01. The sequence continues at coordinate 34,861 of JAFGRL010000106.1, read as the reverse complement.
TATTGCAGCTTCGTCAATCCAGCACATAACCACCAGGGCTGGGCCGGACTCGTATGCTCCTATGTCGGCATAGTTGGGCTCGGCTGCGCCGGTATTGCTGACGCTGTTGACGTCGCAGCGGTGGTAGCCCAGGGCATCTGCTGCCGGGGCTATACTGCCGTTTGCGGCGTCAATGCAGCCGCTGGTGGTCTTTATCCTTAGTCCATCGTCGAAGGTGCCGAATATATCGTCAGCCCCATCGGCGTTATTTGCGTCTATAAAGCAGGGGTCGGAATTTATGTTGCCTGTTCCGTCATAGCCGCCCTGGACATCACTGTAGGTTACCGTCGGACTTGAAGTACCGGCGTTACATATCTGGTCGCCGGTGGCATTTGCATCGTTATCCCAGAATATACAGTTGGTTATTGTCGGCGAGCTGTTGCCGTTGTATATACCTCCGCCGTAATCGCTTGTGGCGCTATTTTTGTGCAGCGTGCAGTTAACAATCGCCGGCGAAGAATCGTCATTATATACTCCACCACCCCGCCAGGCAGAATTGCCGGTAAATACACAGTTGGTTAGTAGCCAGCCTGTGCTGGTGTTTTCGCGATTGTAGAGGGCACCGCCATACGAAGAGCTGTTACCGCTGAAGAAACAATTCGTTATAACGGGGGTACACTGATAGTTATAAATCCCGCCGCCCAGGAGGCTCGAGTCATTGTCTATAATGGAACAGTTACTTATGGCAATTGAGCCGTTGTCCCAGTATATCCCTCCGCCATATCTATTGGCATCGGCACCGGCACCGTCAGCCATACCCTTTGTGATAATAAAGCCGTCCAATGTCGCATCATTGGCACCTTCAACGACGTGGTAGCAATTATCATTGGCATCATCGACTATGTTTATATCGCCGGTAAGAGTGGTTATATTGGCTGTCCAGTTGCGATGGCAGCGCAGGGACTCTGTGCCGTCAAACCCGCCATAGACCGCCACGGCTTCGACAAGCTCGAATGATGCCGTACGGTCGTTGCCGTCGGTGGGCCTGTAGTTGCCGTCTGCGACCCATATCTGGCCGCCGTCATTGACATCTTTAGCCTTAGAGAGGGCATCCTGCAGCTCTTGATAGGCATTGGCCCATGTGCTGCCGTCATCAGTGCCGGAGGCATCTTTATCCACAAACCAGACCATCAGCGATTCGTATGCCCCTACATCGGCATAATTAGGCTCGCCGGCGCCGTTATTGGTTACATAATCAACGTCAATCCTTGACAGGCCGGTCATATCATAGGCCGAAAAGTCAGATATACCGCTGTCGGCCCTGTCTATGCAGTTGCTGTCGGACAGCAGGTGCAGGCCGTCATCTTCGGTGCCAAAGAAGCCATCTGGGCCTGCCGGGTTGTTTGCATCGATGAATTTGGGATTCGAGTCGAAATTACCGCCGACATCGTTGCAGTCTTCGCCGCCAACCTTGTTGCCGTCGATTCCACCTTCAATGTCGCAGTACCTGAAGTTCAGTTCACCAACATAATTGTATATTTCTCCACCACTTGTGTCAGCCTGGTTGCCCCAGAAGATGCAGTTCGTCACATTTACATCACCAAGATAATTATATAATGCACCACCATAGTCGGCTGAGTTATCATTAAACGTACAATTTGTAAGTTCTAAAATTGCAGGTACTGAAGCCATTATATCATAATTGCAGATAGCTCCTCCACATCCATCGATGATTTTGCTTTTATTTCCGCTAAAAATGCAGTTTATTACCTTTATAACGCTGTCTTCGTTATAAATACCTGCTCCAAGACCCGAGGCTAAATTACCGATAAACGCACAATTTGTTGTGCTCAGCGTGCTATAGCTAATAGATATTGCGCCGCCATCATCAACAGTTTCATTTCGTCTGAATATACATTTATCTATGATGGCAGATGAATCATAACAATACATCCCTCCACCGTACAAGTTATCATTATAGTTACATGTGATAAGACATTTGCTTATAGTAGGCGAACAACTTCGGCAGTCTATACCAATCCTTCCGTTTCTGATTGTAAGTCCTGTGAGCGTAGAATTTGCATCGCCTGAGTCAAACTCTACTACGTCCTCCGACAAACCGTTGGCATCTATAATGGTCTTTTCCACGACCTCCCAGTCGTTTGGGTCTGTTCCTGTAAGAGTTATATTTTTGACATTAAAATCGATAGTTTCGTAATATATGCCCTCGGAGACGGTGATAACGGTGTCGTCGATAGCCACATCTATTGCCCCCTGGATAGTGCTTACATCGTCAGGCACCGAAATCCGCATATTAACGTAAACAGTGCAGGTGTCGGTATCGGTACCGCAGGGGTCATCGTTATCGGTAACCTTGAGCATCACGATATAGGTTCCGGCAGAGCTGTAGGAGTGTGTGGTCTTGCCGTCAAATGCACCATCACCGGCAGAGCCGGAAGTTTCATTGTAGTCAGGCGTGAAGGTAACGTTGTTATATTCAAAATCCCATTCGAATTTGACGATTCCGTCCAGCCCGCCGCTGCCGTGACTGTCCACATCATAAGAATCACTGCCGTCAAGAGTTGTATTTACGTCGGTCATTACGTATTCGGGTTCGGCTGTTAGAATCGCTTCCGGGTCGTAATAAGTTGGTGGGCAGCTATAGCATATGGAGTTAACAGCAGCCACCAGACCTGCAATAAAGATGGCTATCAGATAATATCGAGGATTCATTTTGCCTTTCTCCTTTATTTAGAGTTATGTTGATTTAACCAGTGCGTGGCGGCTTTGGCTGCCTTACAATCAGGATATCTTTTTAGAAGCTGTTGATAGACGGCCTTTATCTTTGAATCAGCCTGTACTTTCGAGATAAGCCCGGCTTTGTACATATCCTGGTAATTTTGGACTATCAGGTACATTACCTGCCAGGCGAGGTAATGTCCGGGGTATTCGGCAACGATTCTTTCATAGTACTGCGTTGATTTTTCATAATCGGCAAGCTTGTAGTAACACTTGCCTGCACAGATATATGCCATTGGTCTCGCAATCGGGCATACAGGGTCGTTTATGACCGTCTGCAGCATTGTCAGTGCTTTATCAAAAAGGCCCTTGACGTAATAGTGCTCGGCTATGAGAAGCTCCGCCGTGGGCAAATAGGAATTGTCATTGAAATCCGCTATCAATTGACTTGTTGCCGCCTGTGCCGCTGCGTAATCTTCCGCATCGATATAAGTGAAGATAAACATCCGCGGCGAATCCAGCCGAGATTTATTACCATACGGACTTTCCGGATAATCCTTGGCTATCTGCTGATAAACGTCTTCTGCCTGCTGATACTTGCCTTTCTGTTCGTATCTTCCTGCTGCTGCATAAATCGAAGCTGGTATATCCCCACTTTCAGCAGCACCGGCAACAAGAGTATCGATAACCTCGCCGGGAGTAACGGGTTCTTCTTCTTCGATAGGCTGATACGCACCTATCCTCGATAATCCCGCCTGTGCCCTTGTGGCATTGAGACTGTCAGGGTGGGATTTGATTATATCCTGATAAACTCCCTGTGCCTGCTGATATGCTTTTGTTACTTCATATCTGTTTCCAATAGTATAAAGTGCCCAGGGCAGATAAGTATGGCCGGCAAAATCACTTTTCAATGTTTTTGTCGCTTCTTCAGCCTCGCTATAGAGCCCTTCATCGATAAGAGCCAATATCTTTATCCTTGTGATATCCAACCGGGCCCTGCCTGCAAACAGGCTTCCAGGTCGTTTTTGTGTTATCTTTTGATATGTTTCCTTCGCCATTTCGTACTTAGCGTAGCCTGTGCATCTTGTCGCAACGGAATAAAGGGCATCTGGCAGATAAGAGTGCTCATTGTAGTTGGCAATCAGATTGCCAATTGCCTGCTGGGCCGAATAATCATCCCTGATTTCGATATAGTAGAGGATATCTGCCCTGCCAATATCCAGCGGTGCCTTGTTGGCATACTCACTGTCGGGATAGCTATTTATTATCTGCTGATAAAGAGCCTTGGCCTGCTCCCTTTCTGCTGCCCAGGCATGTTTGCAGGCTGTCTCGTAAAATGTTGCAGCATCATCGGCCAGACATGCTAGCTCTATTCCGCTAAAAAGAAGAATCCAACCGACAAAAGATACATTTACAATTCGCTTAACCATCATTCTAACCTCCTATTAAACCTGTGATTAAAAACTCTATATGAGACAGTTGCTTGTGGGATTTGACCCGTTGTGCATACGACGTGGAAAATATAGCTTCATAAAACGTAAAAGACAGCTTACGTATGCAATTTTTAAAATTGCCCCGCACTACTTTTCCCCAATAAGCTATTGCCCTAATAATAAACGCCACCTGTCCTCGCTAAATTCAAGAACCATTATAAAAGCATTTTTTTGTTTGTCAACAAAAAACATAAAAGTTTTGCATATTTTTTAATTCTCAAATTTTAGTTAAATGTCCATATTCCTGATAAATGATGCCCGTTTCGAAGGCTAAACCATACTTTAGTTTATAAGGCAGACAAGCTTTGCCAAGTAACAGATAATTAAAAGTTTCAGACGCAAAGAAAGCCGCCAAAAAACTCCCACCCTGCCAGTCCCGCAAAGCAGCGCAGCCGAAGAAACGAGACATTCTTCAAAATTAACACTTTGCACCCTTACTCCGTCCCCATCGCAGATTTACTCCATTTCTTCTTTTCTCATCCGCCACACACATTAACACGATTTTCCCTGTCCAAGATGCCCGATGTCTTGATGCTCAAAACTAATCCCCCTTACACCTCACATCCCCTCTCACTTCACCCCCCTCGTGCCGCCTTCCTCCCCTCTCTTAGGTTATTCTCTATCCACAATTACCTGTGTAACACATCTTGCATCCTATCAAAAAACTTTTAAATCTTCCGCTTTTATGTAACACAAAACACGAGCAAAGAAAACTCGATCAAATGCGCAAGTTCGCGTTAATTAAGGGAGCGTGTTTGTTTTAAACGCGCTGAAAAAAGTGAATCATAAATTTGGAGGTACTGATCTCCGGTATTGCTTACTCAGAATAGGTTTCGGGCTTGATGGCAAAGGCCTTCATTTTGCGAAATAACGTGCTTTTGTCGATTCCGAGCTGCTTAGCTGCCGCAGTTTTGTTGCCTTTGTTTCGTCTGAGAGCCTGAGTTATCAGAATAATCTCCATCTGCTTAATGGTCGTAGGTTCGCTGTCTTCCGTCGACTCGGATTTTAAAGCCGGTCGGACCGACAAAGGCAAATGTTTTGCTTCTATTATCTCGCCAGGGCACAGAACAAAACAGTGCTCAATAATATTCTCAAGCTCACGTACATTGCCCGGATAATCATAAGCCAAAAGAGCCGCTGTTACTTCATTTGTAACACAGCAAATATTCTTATTATGTAACCGATTGAATTTGCCAATAAAAAAATCTATTAACAGCGGGACGTCTTCCTTCCTATCCCTCAGCGGAGGCAATTCCAGTTTCATCACATTGATTCTGTAATACAAATCATCTCGGAATTTATCCTCTTTGACAAGCTCGCCGAGTTTTTTATTTGTGGCTGTAATGATACGCACATCAGCCTTAACAGAAGAAACAGCACCTACCGGCTCGTAAGTTTTGTCCTGCAGAACACGCAGCAGTTTAACCTGAACAACGGCAGAGATATCGCCAATCTCATCCAAGAATATCGTACCACCTTCGGCTAAAGCAAACCGGCCGGGTTTATCCTTTTTGGCATCTGTAAATGCACCGGCTTTATAACCAAACAACTCAGATTCCAGGAGTGTATCAGGCAGGGCACCACAATTCACCGCAACGAAAGGTTTATCTTTGCGGAAACTTAAATTATGAATAGCTCTGGCAAAAAGTTCTTTGCCCGTGCCGCTTTCGCCTTCAATTAAAACTGTTGTGTTACTTTCAGCGATGTTTGGCAAAATGGCAAAGAGGTTCTGCATTTTATGACTTTGGCTGATTATATCTTCGAATGAATATCGGCCTTCGATTTCCTTACGGAGCTGCTCTACCATGCTCATGTCACGAAACATCTCAACTCCGCCAATAACTTTACCCTTGGAATCTTTCAACAAAGCTGTTGATATGGTGATTGCTCTTCTCTTGCCGTTGGCATCGATAATGTGTACAGCTTTATTCATTATGGGCTTGCCGGTTTGCATCGTTGCCGCCAATGTACAGCCGGTTTCACAAACATCTGCCCGCAGAACGTCCCTGCAGTGTTTATCGATTGCCGTTTGGCGCTTAATACCGGTAATTTCCTCAGCCGCCCGGTTAAACGAAGTGATCCGCCAGTCCAAATCGACAGTGAAAACACCTTCACTTATCGAATTCAAAATAACATTTTGCTCTTTGTTCTCCATTTTCTTCTATCATAAACAATATAACACAGACAATCGCAAAATGCTACTATTGTTGCAAGCTCAAACATCTCAGTCCTGTAACTAACAGCAATTATTTCGCCCAAAATGAATGGTGCTTTGTCATAATTAAAGATTTGGGTAAATGGACTTCGGTTTGATTCTGGTTTTTTCGACGGTGAACTGCTAATCGACGCCTCGTTGTTTTTCGTTGCTGGAGTCAGTTCAAGCTGATGTTTCGCCACGGAGCATTTCGATGTTTTCGATCCGACGCATAAAAGCGACCTTTGTGCGTCGTTGGCGAGCACACGCGCATAAAAAAAGCCAGATTCCAAAAAAGCTTCAAGAATCTGGCTTCGGAGGAGGGTGATGAAAAGCAAAAGGAATATAGCTTACATATCAAGGCCTCATGCCTTTTATATATTTAAATCCCCTTTATGTAATGTCATCGAAAAAATGCTTAGAAATTCTTTAGAGAATTTTCTGTAAAAATTACCTTTTTTCCGCTGGTAATCAAGTCTTTTGTTGTAAAAACGTTAATTTTATTTGAATTTCCTTAAAAATAGCCAATTTCAGCCACAAAAACCCAATCAGTTTACGCTTGATAAACCAGCTTTGTTCCCATATTTTAACGTTTTAGCTGTTATTTTTTTTAAGAATCGTTATGAATAAGCCCGTAACCATCGCAGATTTATTCGAGGCCAAGCAGCAAAAGCGAAAAATTGCCGCTGTCAGCTGCTACGACTATACTTCAGCAAAGCTAATCTCATGTACTGATGTCGAAATGGTATTAGTTGGGGATTCGGCTGCACAGGTTATGTTAGGTTTTGGTTCTACGCTGCTGGCAACGATGGATTTTATGGTTGCGATAACCGCAGGAGTACGCAAAGGTGCTCCAAATGCCTATTTGGTGGCTGATATGCCGTTTCTGTCCTATCAGACAAGTATAACCGAAGGGATAAAAAATGCAGGCAGATTTGTTACCGAGGCGACCGCTCAAATGGTAAAAATCGAAGCAACAGAAGCATATCTCGATGTGATTAAAGGAGTTAGCGATGCGGGTATTGCAGTTATGGCACATATTGGAATAAGGCCACAAAGTATCAACAGGATCGGCCGATTCAAGGCTGAAGCCACAACGGCTGATATGGCTGCAAAGCTTATAAGTCTTGCTGATAAAATGACTTGTGCCGGTGCCCTTTCATTATTGCTTGAAGGTACTGCCGCAGAGGTAGCTGAAATTATTACAAAAAGCTCCAAGGTACCGGTTATTAGCTGTGGATCTGGTTCGGGATGTGATGGGCAGATACTGATATTGCCGGACATTCTTGGATTAGATGAAGGTGTAAGCCCAAAATTTGCAAAGAGTTACAGCAATTTAGCTGAAGAGATAAAAAGAGCCGTTGCAAGGTACAGCCAAGAGATTAAGGCAGGGAAGTTTCCTGATAAGACGCACAGTTATCATATGAAGCTGGGTGAATTAGAAAAACTGAAAAAGCTTTTGAGAAGAAAGTCATAAATTTTGAGTAAAAAAAATTTTAAGGGCGCATTAGTTAATACTCAACTAATTCTCAACAACAAAAGATTTTTCAGGTTTGACTAAAAATGAGCAGAAAAAGGATTCGCTTATCTTTTAGCGTCCTCAGGACTTGCTGTCTTCGGAGATGCTCAACCTTTTTATAAGGCGATTGAGTCGACGTCGTTCAACACCGAGAATTTTGGCAGCAGCTATTTTTCGCCCCTTTGTGTATTCAAGTGTTCGAGCAATAATATTACGCTGAACCTCTTCAAGCGTCGGCAGCTTGTGTTTGGAGTAAGAGGTTGTATCAGCGATAATAATCTCGAATGGGAAAGCCGCAGTCTGGATTTCATAATCTTCAGTTAAGACATAGGCACGTTCAATAGCATTGGCCAACTCACGCACATTACCCGGCCAGGAGTAATTGAGCAGCAGTTTTCTAACGGCAGAACTTAAAGCTTTTTGCGGCTCGCCATAAAAGTTTGCCTGGCTGGTGAGGAAGTAATCAGCCAACGGAAGGATGTCCTCCTTTCGCTGTCGCAGTGGCGGAATCTCAATATTAACGACATTTAACCGGTAATACAAATCAGCGCGGAACTTTCCTTCCTGCACAAGGTCACGAAGATTACAATTCGTTGCGCAAATCACCCGTACATCAATAGAATAAGATTTGGTCGAACCAAGAGGTGTTACTGCCTGTTCCTGGAGAACCCGCAGGAGCTTAGCTTGTAAATCAAGTGGTATTTCGCTTATTTCGTCGAGAAAAATCGTCCCACCATTGGCAGCTCTGAAAAAGCCGAGCGTGCTGTCAACCGCTCCGGTAAAAGCACCCCTTGTATGGCCGAACAGTTGACTTTCGAAAAGCTGTCCTGTAAGTGTTGTGCAGTCAACCGGCACGAAGATTTTCTTTGCACGATTACTTACATAATGGACCTGCCGGGCGACCATCTCTTTGCCGACACCGGTTTCACCTGTGATGATTACCGGGCACTTGCGAGCTGCTATTGTCTCAACCAATTCAAGTATAGACCTGAAAACTGCCGACTTGCTGACAAGATAAACTGCGCAAACACGCTCATTGGGGCAGCTTTGTTGTGACTCTGCACCCCCTTGACCATACAGATTTCTCACAATCCTTTGCGAAGGCTGGTGGTGAGGGCCTCCTCTCATTGGGCTCACTAACTCTTCAATGCTGACAAGATAATAGTTGCGGTATTAGGGAAAGCTGAAAAAACCTTTTGTGGAGCCATGCATTACAGCTCTCCTCTTCTTTTATAAATTTAACATAATTGGAACGCCCAATCAAGTAATTTATAGGACGTTTCTTTGAATCTTTTTTAGAATTTATTAAAATTTCGATAAGAACTGCCATAACAGGCTTAAAAATGGGTTTTTAGACAATTGAAGGTAGTCCTTTTCAGACATCGATTCCTTTCCATATTTACACTAAGCTGATGGCTATCCCTTAATTGTCTGTTATCTTAACTTATGCCAGTGCAGCAAAAAATTGCTTAAATTCGCAGAGATTTACTTTCTGCTATTTGATTTACGGCTCGAATAAAGTAAAATTATGTTTCGGCTTGGAGATACGTAAATCATTTATAGTTTTATGGTAATACTTTGCGCACAGCAAAAGCAACAAAGATAGTTGAGAAGGTGACGATAAGTTGAAAACTTGGCAGGAGAATAGAATAATGAAAGAAAAACAATACGGTTTCAATAGAAGAAGTTTTCTGCGGAGTATGAGTGCTGCCGGATTGGGCTCTGTGCTTGCTGCGGGCAAAATACTGGCCGATACCAATGAACCAAATACAGCTAAAGCCAAAAAGCCAAAAAAGCTGCAAAAAGAGCAGCCCCCCCAAATACCGAAACGCAGGCTCGGCAAAACAGGCATTGAGGTTCCCTGCCTTGCCCTTGGAACGATGTTTAACGTTGTTGACAAACAAATAGTCCTGCGAAAAGCCTTGCAATGGGGAATGACCTACTGGGATACCGCCAACAGCTATGGCTATGGTAACAGCGAATTAGGGATAGGTAAATTTCTGGCAAAGAATCCGGAGCTTCGTAAAGAATTGTTCATTGCCACAAAGGCATCGGGAGCAAACAAGATAGAGGATGTGGAAGACCGTCTGCAAACAAGTCTGAAAAGAATGAACACTAATTATATTGATATATACTATGGCATTCACGGCTGCAGCGATCCTGCCTTGCTGACCGATCAGTTAAAGCAGTGGGCCCAAAAAGCAAAGGAACGAAAACTTATTAAATTTTTTGGTTTTACAACACACACCAATATGGCGCAGTGTCTTATGGCAGCTTCAAAGCTAGACTGGATTGATGCCATAATGACCAGCTTCAACTTTCGCTATATGCAGGATAAAGATATGCAGACTGCAGTAGATGCATGCCATAAGGCCGGCATCGCGATTATTGCTATGAAAACTCAGGGACAAGGTCAAGACCAAAATACCTTTACAGCCGAAGACAAGAAATTAACCGAACATTTTATAAAACGCGGCTTCACAGAAGGACAGGCAAAATTGAAAGTAATCCTCGACGACAAGAGAATAAGCGCAGTTTGTATTGGCAGGGACAATATCTCCCATTTGATGTTAAACATAGCGGCAGCATTCGATAAGACAAAACTTTCACGGACGGATAAAGCAACCCTCAACAGATATGCTCAGGCAACCGCAAGTGGCTACTGTGCCGGCTGTGCATCCAACTGTGAATCAGCACTTCCGGGGATGCCGTGCATAAGAGACATTATGCGATATCTTATGTACCACAACAGTTATGGTGACAGAACCGGAGCAAGAGAGCTTTTTGCTCAAATACCTGCAAGTACCAGAAACAGACTACTTGATATCGACTATCGCACCGCTGAAGCACTCTGTCCGCAAAACATGCCGATTGGAAGCTTTGTTGCCGAAGCTGTCAGTAAACTCTCTTAAGTTGCAGGTAGTGGTAACCAGGCAACTGTAAAAAGTTGACGAATAAAGTTATGAAAGAGTAGAAACGTGACAGATGTAAATAAAAAAATTCTGATTGTCTATCATTCGCAGGGCGGCAATACCAAAGAGGCTGCCGAAGCTGTTGCCAAAGGGGCAAAACAAATAAATAATACGGAAGTTGTGATAAAGCAAGCGTTGAAAGCAACCATTGAGAACCTAAAGAGCTGCGATGCTATTGCAGTGGGCTCTCCGGATTATTTTAGCTATATGGCCGGAGGGCTAAAGGATTTTTTTGACCGAACGTACTATCCAACCCAGGGCTCTGTTACCGATAAGCCATGTGGAATTTTTGTTACCCACGGCGGCGGAGGCAAGGCCGTAAAAAGCGTAGAGAGCATCTGCAATACCTTCAAATTCAAAATGGTTATGGAACCGGTCCTTGTACAGGGCATGCCTGACAGTAAATCTGCCACTACGCTTATCGATCTGGGCAAGAAATTGGCTGAAGCTGCAAAAAGATAGCCGGCATAGGGGGGTATTGCTTTTTTAAAGAAAAAATACTGCTCCATTTACGGTATTATCTACAAAATCCTTCAAGACAGTCAACAATGCTTTGAACACATCGGAATCACTGTAAAGATGCAGCTACAGACTATTCAATTTCAGTTTTTTTAGAAACCTCCCGTAAACAGAAGCAGGAGATATTTTGAAAATATACAGAATTTTGTATTGACAAAAGATGCCAAATGATATAGCATCCAAAAACTGCCCTTTCGGGGGTGATCAGTTTTGGGAGGCTAATTAAAGTGCATTTAAGCTAAGTTCAAGAGGCTGACAGAATATCAATATCTGAACATTACACAAGGGCTGAGGTTCAAAGCTCCTCATTTCTCCCTCCTGGCCTCAGCCCATTTTTTACTGTAAAAAGGTCATAATTCAATTTGTGAATGAAAGTTACAAAAGTGCAGTGCTGAAGTAGCGCTCAGCACGATCGGGCAGAACTGTAGTGATGTTGCCCTCTATTTTTTTTGTTAACTGACGGGCTGCCCAGACATTTGCGCCGGAGCTAATACCGACAAGAAGGCCGTAATCGCGACCAAGCTGGCGCGTGGTTTCAATCGCATCTTCATCGGTAACTTCTATAACATCATCAACCAGCGATACATCAAGCACGTCGGGAATAAAACCATCGCCTATACCCTGTATCTGGTGCAGACCCGGTTCGTGACCTAACAGTGCGGAACTATCCTTAGGCTCAACTGCCACAATCTTTGCCTCGGCCTTGTGCTCTTTGAGGAACTTACCCACACCCTGCAGGGTTCCGCCACTGCCGACACCTGCGACAAAACAATCTATGTCGCCTCCCATCTGGTGCCACAACTCTCTGGCGGTCTGCTCATAATGGACGCGCGGATTTTCAGGATTTTCAAACTGCTGTGGCACATAGATATTGTCATCCTCAGCGGCCATTTTTCTGACGCGCTCAACAGCTCCGGTTAGACCTTCCTCATCGGGGATGAGCACGAGCTCGGCACCGAGGGCTTTAATGAGCTTTTTTCTCTCCTCACTCATACCAGCAGGCATAACAATCCGGACACGATAGCCCATCAGCCCGCCCACCAAGGCCAGGCCGATTCCCGTATTGCCGCTTGTCGGTTCCATTATTATTGAACCGGGTTTTAACTTGCCGTCACGCTGAGCGGCTTCAAGCATCGCCAGAGCGACGCGGTCTTTTATACTGCCGCCTGGATTTAAAAATTCCGCCTTTGCGAAGACCCTCTCGCCTTTTAACTGTAACAGCGGAGTATTACCGATAAGTTCAAGAATATTATCTGTAAGCATCAACACGCCTCAAAAAAAAATTCTTTTTTTTATTTTTGACAAAATAACATTGCAAAGAACTGATATTTTAGTAAATTATCGCCTTTAGCTCAAGTGCAAGCTTCTGCTAAGGAGGTAATTTCCTCAATAAGTTTCTCGGTCGTCAATTTGCACGATTCGAACTTTTTTCGGAAAAAGCCGTATAATTTTATAGAGTTGATGCAGCGTATATCACAATAGATGCAACTTTAAAGGGTCGGGATAATCTCGCTTTTCCTCTCCCTCCGCTCCCGACCCTTTTTTGTCTATTCATCCATTTTTTCGGGAATATCTGCGATTAAGTTTAACCACAGGGATGTTTTACTTGACAAACCTGTGCCATTGCATGAAAATAAGCAAGTTCGAGGGTCTGCGAAATCCATTTGCAGCAGAGCGAGATAATGCGCTTAATAGTCAAACAAAGAGATGGCTCAGTACGTGAGTTTCAGTTCGATACCGGGCCGATATATATCGGAAGGCATCCAAACAGCCAGATACTTTTGTCCGACAGGTCGATATCAAGACAACACGCAGTAATTTTCACAACCCACGATGGAAAGTGGATGCTGGAAGACCTGGATTCGGCAAACAAAACATTCCTAAACGACAAAGAGATTCACAAATCCAGCATCAATAGCGGTGATATGGTTCGTATAAGCAACTACACAATTGAAGTTGGCCTCGAATCAGAAGACCTGACGGATAAGCCGGTTCAATTAGAGGACACGCTAATAACACCGCCGCGCCAACTGCACAGCGTGATAAGGAAAATAGAAGCCGAGCATGGGCAGGATATTCACATCCCCGCAAAAAGAACAAAAGAATTCCTGCAGGCCTGTGAAACCATCTGCCATGCAGCAGGGCCGGATGAAGTATTGCAGGCACTTTTGAGCATTATAGTAAGGCAATTCAGTGCTTTTCATGTATGGTGTGCACTGCGCAGTCAATCCTCAGGCCCAATGACATCTCATGCCGGCAGAGGAAAAAGCGGCTCAAGTTTTGAGCTAAGTCAAATCAAAATAAACGAGCAGATTACCGAAGCGGTGGAGAAAGAAAGATTTCTGCTTTTACCGAATCTGCCGGAAGAAATGAAAGAAGCAAAGATATGCTCAGCAATGATAGCACCTATTATGAATCAGTCAGGCTGCTTCGGCGTAATATATATCGATAATGCAACCGACCACGAGCATTACAGCCTTAGCGATTTAGACTACCTTATGCTCATTGCGATTCACACGGGCGTCGTACTGAAAAATTTCTAAGCCCCTGACGGCATCTGCCAACACACATTACAGAATCACTGTCTTCTGTATTTGCCCATTAATTGTCCCTGTGCGAGTATATGTCCTTCCATAGCCTTTAACAGTTGCTGTTTGTCGGCACCGGCAGCCAAGTCAAGTTCAGAATCTATAGCATAAATTTTAAAGAAATACCTGTGTGTACCGCTGGGTGGGCACGGGCCGCCGTAGCCAACCCTGCCAAAACCGGTAAAACCCTGTTTGGCTCCGCTCGGCAAGATCTTCTCTGCCGGAACACTCTCTGGGGGCTTCTTCAGCAGGCAGATTAAACAAAACCCAGTGAACAAAGGTACCCATAGGGGCATCAGGGTCGTCACATATAAGGGCAATAGTCTTGGCTGATTCCGGAACAGACTGCCATTGCAGCGGCGGCGAAATATCCTGGCCGTCACAGGTGTATTTAGCAGGAATTAAATCACCGTCTTCAAAAGCCGAACTTGTAATTTTAATCTCCATCCTTTTGCCTCCTTCTGCTCCGGACTCAGCCTGTTCGCTGTCCTTGCAAGAGCAGAATAATAATCTGACATTTCCCATTTAAACGGTTACAGAACATAATTTTCTCCGTATGACATCCCCAGAAAAAGTTTGAAATTGGCTTTGATTGGCTTTGTTTTTGCGGCGTCTGTGAAGGCGTACATTTTCATAATCCTTTGTTAATACTTTGTTTACGTTCATTTGGGCATTTAGTAAATTGGGTTTGTTTTGCATAAAAAGGGTGGATTTGTAGAGGACTCTCGACAAATGTAGAGCGACGAGGATGGTGAGCATACCTATGGCACAAGTTTGAGCTTCGGTAGACATAATTTAGTTCTTAGTTTTTAGTTGATAGTTGTTGATTATTGATTGTTTTAGCATATTAGTTTGACATATATTGTACAATAGAGTTTGTTAAGTGTCAAGTGAATTTTTTATCGTACGGCCAGAAAAGAATTTTATCATCCAGCCTCCGAAGCCAGATTCTTCAACAGGATATTTTGGATAGAAAAAGACTGCGGGCAGGGTGGGGGTGGTGGTTGTGGCTGATGGGAAAGGGGAAAAGGTACGGGGGAGGTAGTTTTGAGTCCTTCGGTAAACTCCTGCCTTCGCCAAGGCTACGGCGGGCAGGCAGTCCTCCGTAAGGAGTCCCTAGGACTAGGGACTCTCAAGGAGGACAGGATTGCGTATATCGTATTTCGGGTAAAACATTAGTAATCGCGGATTTTGCGGATTAATTCTGTCAAGGATCTCATGGAACAGGGAGTTCGGAGATTGTCCACGCACCAAATTTACCCCGCACTAACTTTTGTAAGAAAGTAAGTGCGGGATCTCCCTGTACCATTCGGTGCAGGGTTTACGCTCATTCTGAGCTTGAGAAATTCCGGAGCCCGTTAGAAATGGGACGCCAGAGGTGTCTGCCTTGTGCTCGGCGGGGATTTCTAACGGGCTGGATAGAATCCGAATCGAAAACACAGCAACTTGGAATAGTGATTGAAATGTAGTATGTCCCTTTTTCACGACCTCTATTGTGATTTGCTATACTCCGATAGTTATTTTACCTCATAGGTCTTCTTAAAGAGTAATTCACCTCTTTCAGAAAACACCCAAATATTCCATTTTTCATAATTAGCTCTTGGGTCAATTGGTTTTCCTCGCCATGCTTCGTGTTGAGAAATTTTATTTATCGGCAATGCTCCTTCTAATTTTTCGTTCTTATCCACCGGTATTGTTACTTTGCAGCCTTTAGAATTATCAGGTTTTGAATTCCAATTCCTCATAATGTCATGATATGATAAATTCCCTCGCCCTGTCCCTGCCTCATAAAATAATACTCCACCCATTGGCCAGGCGCCGCGCCTTGGTGGTGAAAATCTATCATTCTTTGCATAGACAACCACATATAATGTTATATCTTTTGATGATAGGTTCCTGATGGTCAGGTCGAAAAATTGGGTCTTTATCCCGAAATCAGAATCAATTTCAATTACAAGGTTTGACAGCTCAGCATTTATTTTTGGTCGACTTGATATTTTCTCAGTATCCGGAGTTGCCTCTGTTTCTCGTTTTGGTTTTTGTTTTGTTGAAGTATTTGATGTAGGGGTACCATCATCAATGCTACCAACTGCAAGGATTAGAAACAGAAGTAAGCCGAGTAATGACGCAGCATGTCGAGACTTATTTTTTATAATCATGAAAAAGCCTCTTTATTTGAATAGAATTTTTCTTGGTTTGCTGAA
Organism: Sedimentisphaerales bacterium; assembly: GCA_016935195.1. Lineage (GTDB taxonomy): Bacteria > Planctomycetota > Phycisphaerae > Sedimentisphaerales > Anaerobacaceae > JAFGRL01. Next base: position 18,654 of record JAFGRL010000106.1, on the reverse strand, counting down.
AAAAGGATTACTACCGGTAGGATTGAGCCAATCAAACAGAGTAATAAGTCTATTGGGTCAAATGTGCCTCTAACCACTCCGAATGCCTGCCCCATTTCACCGCACAAAGCGAGTAATGGGCCGATAGATATCCAGAATATGCTATGTCTTGAAAACTTCAATCCCCATACAATAAGCATAAATGACGTAAATGAATACACCCACAGTCCATCAGGAAGCGAGAAGAAAAACCATTTCAGATTATCCATCTGTATTGTCGTACAGTAAATGCGGATGTCATCGAGAACCGGCTTTACTCCGATAGCGTCTGCCCAACGAAACATCATCAAGGTTTTATCTCTGAACAATAGATAAATAATACCACCTAATGTAATAGGCGCAACTACATGAATGAACAGGAGTTTCGTCTGAAGCTGAGAACGTAGCACAACCCAGTTCGGGTTGGACTTGTTAGGTTGCTTATTTCTCAAGTGCTTTTGCAATCCGCTCCAGTTGTTGAAAGCTCTTTTTCTGCCAGTTTGTATCTGATACATCGGTGCCCTCAAACGATTTGATATCAACAGGACAAACATTAGTGTGCCACTTGTAACCTGGAAAGATAGTTCTTTTGTTTTTGAATTTTACCGTAATATTTATGGTATCGTCGCTAATTCCCTTTAATAGACCACCATATTGTCCCCAAGTAATCACTCTTTTGGAACGGGGGCCTATGGCAGGAATTCCGGAAAACAACGGACCAGATTTCATCACTTTTGGAGGTTGAGCATTTTCAAATCCAAAAGCTCTTTCTGGAAGTTTTTTATCCATGGAAAAGGTGACATCCTTCGCCAAACCCCTACCAATGTTCTCGATTATGAGAAGAATTATGCTGGGTCTATCCTCATCAGGCGTTACATATACAATGACATCTGGATCAATCTGTGAGCGAAAGAACAGATAATTGATCAACGTAGCGCTAACAGTAATAATTGCCAAGACAACGCTCGTCCAGAAAATGCCAACTTCAGTCCAAGTTATAGCACCAATCTCAGTCACTTCTTAACTTCGCTTTGCAATCTAACCTTGATTATATCGTTCCGTATAACATCCTGTTTTTTTTACAGCACGACAGCAACGGTGTTAGACGGGATACTTTCACCACCTACATTGACAGCTTTTACTCGATATTATAATTGCGAGTCGCGAGGCTGGTTTGTAAGTATCCTTTCCCGGCCGCAAAGTCAATTGACTTAGCTGCAAAGTAAACTGGCTTAATCATAAAGTAAATTGACCTGACCGTAAAGTAAATTCACTTAGCCATAAAGTAAACTGACTTAGCCATTGTTCCAATTGACTCAGCGACAAAGCAAACCGACTTAGCCGTAAAGCAAATTGCCTTTGCCATAAAATAAACCGCCTTAATGGAAAAACTCTATTCTAATAAATTATATTTCCTTTGCACAACTTCATCCGGGAAATCAGGGATAATATCAGTCAGTACCGCTGCTAAAACGACAATATTTTTTGGCATAGCTTTTCCCCCTTATCTTAAAATCACATAAGACGCCTTAAATGCTCAATCATACCGCCCAGCTTCTATAACGTCAAAAAAAGTACAGACAAAACCGCAATAATCCACATCACCGGCTTAATCTCTTTTGCTTTGCTGCTGACTAATTTGATAAGGGCAAAGCTGATAAAACCAAAGGCCAATCCCGTACTGATGCTGTAACTTAAGGCGATCATAACTATTATGATAAAGGCTGGAAATGCCTCTTCCAGATTAGTGAAATCAATTCGCCTGACCTCTTTGATCATAAACAGTCCGACCATAACCAGCGCCGGAGCTATGGCATACTCCGGCACTATTGTAACAATCGGGACGAACAATAAGGCCAGCAGGAAGCAAACGCCGGTGACCAGAGAAGCCAGACCGGTCCTGCCGCCCTGCTCGATTCCTGCCGCAGATTCGATGTAAGAAGTGGTGGTAGAGGTTCCCAAAACCGCTCCTATCATTGTTGCGATAGCATCGATACCCAATAAGCGGTCCAGCCCTTTTATCCTATTTTGCTCATCCACCAGATTTGCCTGGTGGCAGCAGGCGACCAGGGTGCCGATACTGTCAAACATATCCATAAACATCAGGCTAAATATGCTTCCAAACAGACTCCATTTAAGAGCGGCAAAAATATCAAGATGAAAGGCTACGGCAGAGATGTTCAGATGCAGTGCAAAAATTTCAGCAGGTTTGTCAATATAGCCGAGGATAGAGGCGAGGATAGTTGAAAAGATGATTCCGATTAACAAAGCACCTTTGACCTTCTTGGCTTCAAGAAAGATCATCACAATCAGACCAGCCAGCCCTATCAGGACCGTTGGAGTTAACTTTCCTGCTGATACAAGGGTTGCTTCGTTATTTACTACTACACCGAGCTTGACCAATCCTATGAACGTAATGAATAATCCTATGCCGACAGAGATTGCCAAAATCAAGCCCGGTGGTATTGCTTCGACCAATTTTTTTCGAAGACCGAGAAGTGTCAAGACCAGAAAAAACAACCCTGAGAGGAAAACAACACCCAGAGCCGTTTGCCAGTTGACCTTGCCGCTTAGAACGAGACTATAGGCGAAAAAAGCGTTAAGTCCCATTCCCGGTGCCATTGCAATGGGTGCCTTCGCGAATATCCCGACAATAATAGTGGCTAAAGCAGTGGTTATGCAGGTGGCAGCAACAAGGGCATTTCTGTCCATCCCGGTTTCACTTAGGATGGCCGGGTTGACAAAGATGATATACGACATCGTAAGAAATGTGGTCGCCCCTGCTACAAGCTCGATTTTGACACTTGTCCGTCTTTCTCCCAGCTCAAAATATTTGCCCAACATTTTTAGTCCATCAAAATTTTAACGCCACTTCCTTGACGAGATGTTTGGCTCTCTAATGCTCTCTAACTAAACTGCGAGCGAGAGGAGTCGAACCTCCACGTCCAAATTGGACACAAGGACCTAAACCTTGCGCGTCTGCCAATTCCGCCACGCTCGCATTTTTCGTGGCTCGTCGCTCGTGACTCGATAGAACTAACAACCAGAATCGAGTCACAGGATTTCATCAGCTATCCTTATCTTTTTGTGAATTTGCCTGCGCTTCAGATATTTCCTCTATTCGTTTCTCCGCTTTTTGCAGTATATCCTTACAATGATTAATCAAGACCATCCCTTTTTCATATTGTTCGAGACTGTCCTGCAGCGGTATTTCACCCTGCTCTATCTTCTGGACAATACCACCAAGCTCTTTGATTGCCTCTTCGAAGCTCATTTTGCCGATTTCATTTTTCTTTTCATTTTTTGTCATAATTAAATCCTGGTTTATTTGCTTCTATTTTGCTTATTTTTCACTTCACTTTCAATCAAAAACCCGCCGCCAAGCTCAGTAATTATGCTATCTGCGATTTGGACATCCGTTGAATCCTTCACCAAGAGGCCGGTCCTTTTATTAGTTGTGATACTATATCCCCGCTGCAGGACCGATTTAGGATTCAAACCGGCCAAACGGTTCTCTGCACCCGTAAGCTGCATTTGCCTGTTGTTAAAAATCGTACGCACTCCCACATTCGCTCGGCTTCTTAGATCATTCAAATCAACAGCCTTCCTGCCTAAAAGCCGATGCGGCTCAATCTTAACAACTTGCTCATAAAAGCGATGCAGCTTGTCCTTGCCCCCCGTCAGCAATTTTTTTATATCTTCTGCCAGATTCGTAATTATCTCATCTAACTGCTGCTCCCGATAGCGAATTGGCATAAGAGGATTTCTAAACACAGCGCTTGCCAGAATCGTCTGCAAATTCTCCCGGCACAGTTCCAGTTTTCCCCGCAGCATGGAACCCAGCCTTTTCTGAGAAGAAGCCAATTGCCCCAGAACTTCCTGCATATCCGGAACAGCCACAACGCCTGCCTTGGTCGGCGTCGAAGCCCTGGCATCGGCTACCAAATCTGCAATGGTAGTGTCAATTTCATGTCCGACGGCACTTATGACAGGTATTTGCGAATCAAAAATTGCCCTTGCCAGGACCTCTTCATTAAAGGCCCACAAATCCTCCAGCGAACCGCCGCCTCTGCCGACAATTAAAATATCGAGCTTGAGTTTTTTATTGCGTCTGTTTACATCCCGAAGTCCTCTTGCAATCTCCGCCGCGGCACCTTCGCCTTGTACAGGCACAGGATATAAAAATAATTTTGCACAGGGCCAGCGGTTCCAGATACTGTCCTTAATATCTTCTATCGCTGCACCGGACTCGCTCGTTAATATCCCAATCCGTTGCGGATACTTCGGCAACGGTTTTTTATGCGCTTTATCAAACAGCCCTTCCTTAGCCAAACGATTTTTTGTCTGTTCATATGCCAACCATAATGCCCCCTTGCCCGCCGGCTCCATCGACTCAATATAAAACTGATATTTCCCCTGCAGTTCGTATACGCCAATATAGCCCACCCCGAATATTGCCAACCCATTTTCAGGTCTGAATTTCACCTTCGCAAACTTGTCCCGCCACATAACACAGGGTAATACCGCCCCTTCATCCTTCAGTGAAAAATAGCAGGTCCCGCTCGAATGCGCCCCCTTCCATCCGCTTATCTCTCCTGAAACCGTCATCTGCCTCGGCAGATTACTGCCCAGCACCGCTTTGATTAGCGAATTGATCTGGCTGACCGTGTATATTCTGGTTCTGCTGTTTCTCATCTCAACGGTGATTATAAGCGCAAAAGACTCATTTATCAATTCGCAGCTTCTCTGGGCACAGCTGCCAAAACAAAAAAAGCCAAGCTACAACGTAGAAAAGGGCGGTTTTTGCACTTAAAGCCGATCTGAAAGCCCCGGCAAATAGGCCTGATAAAAAGGCTGACATTTAGTTGACAATTGACCCTGCGGTTGCTAATTTGATTATCGATATAAACATATTCCAAGTAAAATGAAATTATGGGAGAAGAACATTTTTTCAGGAGAATAGAAAATGGAATTTCGCATCAGAACATTTATCCTCGTATCACTTTCGCTTATCTGTTCTTTAGCCTTGGCCCGGCCAGAAAGTGCGACCTCTGAAAAACCGGTACCGGCAGCGGAGGTAAACGATGTCAACAGCATTGCTTTGCCCTATATTGCTGAGATTACCGGCCACGATGTTCACATTCGCTCAGGGCCTGGCACGAACTATTATTCCTGCGGCAAGGTCAAAACAGGCGATAGAGTAACCGTTGTCGGCACGAAATTTAGCTGGTCACAAATTGTCCCGCCGGCAGGCAGTTTTTCCTGGATAGCGCAGCAGTATGTAGCTATCGACCTGAACAATCCTGATTATGGAACAGTTGCCGGAGATGATGTACGTGTCTATGCGGGCTCGGATTACAAAGAGCCGATTCATTCCACCATAATGCAGCAAAAACTTGATAAAGGTTATAAGATAAGGCTGCTCGGCGAAGAAAAAGACGACTACTACAAGATTGCTCCGCCTAAGGGTGCGTATCTCTGGGTCAGTACGCAATACACAAAAGCGATTGAGCCGGCGAAAATCGAAATCGAGCAGATTCAGCCGGAGCCTGCACCTGAGGTAAACATTCCTAAAGTTGTGCCGACAACAATTTCCGTTGAGGCCAAAATGCTCAAAGAGTACGGCGACCTGCAGAAACAAGTCGAAGCCGAACGAGCCAAGCCTGTTGAAAAACAAACTTATTCGGAGATTAAAAAGGCGCTTTCAAAAATCACAGCTAACAAAGAAGCAGGTAAAGCTGCTCGTTATAGCGACTATTTGCTTAAGAAGATACGTCGCTTTGAGTTGGCTTTAGCGGCGAAAGAGAAGGTTGAGTCTCAGGAAATACAGTTGAAGAAAATAACCGAACAAATCGAAAATGCCCGGCAAAAGAAACTTGCGCACGTTGAGGACATGGGAAAATTTGCGGTTATTGGAGAGTTTCAGCTCTCTCAGATTTACAGCATGGAGCAGGGGCCGAAACACTATCGAGTACTGGATGCTTCAGGCAATACCTTGTGTTATGCCCTGCCGAGCGGCTCGGCCGAGCAGGCGAATCTGGATAGGTTTGTGGGTGCCAAGGTCGGGTTGGTGGGTGAAATTGAGCCTTATCCGCAAACGTCCGGGGCTTTGGTGCGATTCGTGGAAGTTATCGAGCTAAAATAACTCAGCGTAAACTGCTGTTCTTTCACACTGTTGGACGACTCGGCTGAGATTTCATCGGCATCTTTAGTACTAAAGTGTCAGCTAATCAGGCAGTTCTCAAGTTTTTTAAGTTGCTTTCGGCTCGGATTCGGCGGCTGCTTTGCCGCCCTTTTTCTTCTTTTTCTTTTCTTTTGTCTTGGTTTTCGTCTTTTTGGGAGCCTTGGCTCTTTCCGAGCCATAAAACAAGCCGGCCACAGTCATTATCACAGCTACAGCCAGCGCTGCCCCGAGAATATAGAGGATTATGCCCTGTGTTTTTTCCAGCACTATCGGCATCAAACCATTAAAACCTGATACCGTTACCAGAGCTGTGTAAATTATCACAATCAGGGGCAAAAACAGCATTATACCGAAAGTGTTGCTCGAGGCATCGGGCTCGGCTGATGACAAGATTACAGAAGCCTGAACAGGGGTAATTTCCTCCGGCATTATTTGCTCAGCTTCAACTGCCGCCTCCATTGCCGAATCTTCGGCTGGTACCTGGCCCTGTTCCGACTCAGGGGCATAAATTTCATCCAGTATCCCGCCTAAGGACGTATCGTCAGCCTGAAGTGAAAGATCCAGCAGCCCTGAGCCGCTGCCAAAGGTGTCTAAGTTCACATCCTCATCAATTTTTTCTAAGGTAGTTTCGTCGGCTTGTGCGGATTTTTTTACTTCTTGTGAAGCATCTTCCGTTAATTCATAATCACCGTCTGTCTGACCTAAAAGACTTGTTTCATCACCTGCTGCTATTGTATCAGCTTCTGTGAGCCCCGCAGTTGAGCCTGATTCGTCAGCGCCTTCCGGCAGCAGTTCGATTTCTTCTTCAGTTTTTTGCGGTTCTTCAGGTGATGACTGGGCCCCGATAACGCTGGAGTCAGACAACAGTGACGCCACTTCATCAACCTTGAATAACAGATTCGGTCCATCCCGAAATTCACGGAGCCTGCCCTGCTTAACTATTGCCTTGACCTCTTCCTCACTCTTACCGAGCTTTTCAGCAGCTTCTTTCAAGGAATAAAACATTCCAGCCATGTTTTTTCAGTCTCCTAAACCTAAATTAATTTCTCATCTTTCAGAAGCCAGCATATTTCAAAAAACTAATCTGTTCGTTATACTAAAATTACGCTTGATAGCATCAGTTGTTCGTCGTTATGACAGTGATCTTATTATACCTTTTAGCCTGTGAATATGCAAGCTATTTCACCAAATCCGGCCTGCCGCCCAAGCTGCTGCATATCTTCTACTGAGGTGGTTTGCCGCCAACCAAAAAGTCACAGACCCTGCTTGTGGCATAGTCCTCAACATCTCCCAGACGCTGCTGCGGGTCGAACTTTCCGTCGGCCGGCAGAACTCTCGGCTTTGGCCAGGCGAAAATCGTCTCTATAAACATCTTTCGAGGCTCTCGAAGAAATGATTCGATTTTAATTTCGATCTGAACCGGGTCCTGCTCATCCCTTGCTGCGGGCATGAGTAGTCGCAGCCCACCACCTGAGACCGGCCTGTCTCCCAGGTACCTAAAATCGCCGGGATCCTGACCAAGCCTCTGCTCCCATAGATACTTGAAAGCGTGTTCTGTGCAACTGTACAAGTGCCGAACCGTAGCATTACACTGTAAAATTTGACACTGCTGCCTGATAAATATGTCCCGGTAGGCATCGCATACAGCCTCAGCCTCTTTGACAAACAATTTCAGGCTGTGGGTGGGCCTTTCCGAAAATATTGTAATACTTGATACCTGCGGGCCCAGCGATGCAACCTTAACCTCAAGGGCAGATGGCTCTGTCCTGATCAAAGCAAAATCACGAATACCAACTCTTGTTCGAGCAAAGTCAAGCTGCTGTTTTGCAAGAGTTTTCTGGAACTCTAATCTCGCTATTGCATCTGAAGACCACACGCTGGCTACAACGTAGCTGACGCCGAAGTATATGCTCTCTCGACTCTGGTAATTGAATTGTTCCATACAAATATACCGACAAATTTACTGACGGACACAGAATACTTTCATTAAAAAAATTTTGCATACAAAGCTGTGTTAGCAGCAGGCTATTTTTCCTGGCTTTCATGTTTTTCAACGAGCTCTTTTATTTTCCTGCGGTGAGCAATTCTGGCTGCTGCACCCATACGCTCTGCAATGGTAATACCCTGAAGATGGTCGTATTCGTGCTGCAGACAGCGGGCATAGAGACCTTCTGCCTGCTCAGTGAATTCATTGCCTGCAAGGTCGACAGCAGCAACCCTACACTTTTTATACCTGCGGATTTTCGTATAAACACCGGGTACAGACAGACAACCTTCTTCTACTGAGTCAAGCTCGCCTGCAGGTGTAACTGTGGGGTTGATATAAACCCGCACGTTTTCTTTTTTTCCGTCAAGTGATATTATAAAAATCTGAAGAGGAACACCCGCCTGTGGCCCAGCTAAGCCTATGCCTTTATTAGCTAACATAATCTCAGTCATCTTCTCGGCAAGCCTGCGTATGCTGTCGTCGATTTTCTCTATCGGCTCTGCCTTTTGGGCTAAAACCTCAGCAGGATAATGTGTAATTCGACAATTGTCGGCGTTTATCATTGAAATCGTCCCAAAAATTTATAAAAAAAACATAATTGATAACATTTAGCGGCGGTTTCACCTGACTCTATTTTCGTCGAACTCATCGCCGTCAAATATATTTCCAAGGTACAATTTTCTGACCGTTTGGTTCCGCACTATATCTGCCGGTGAACCTGAGCCGATAACCTTGCCATGGTCTATAATATAGGCCTTGTCAACGACCTCAAGTGTTCTTTCTACATTATGGTCGGTAATTAAAATGCTTACACCCGAGGCAACAAGTCTTCGGATTTCCTTCTGAAGATCTTCGACAGCAATCGGGTCAACGCCGCTGAAAGGCTCATCAAGCAGAATAAGCGAAGGCTCTGTCACCATAGCACGGGCAATTTCGAGTTTTCTTCGCTCACCGCCGGAAAGAAATCTGCCCTGGCTTTGTGCAACTTCGATTAGTCCAAAGTGCTTAATCAGTGTGTTTGCTCTGTGATCACGCTCGCTCGAGGTAATGGACATTGTCTCCAAAATTGCGTAGAGATTATCTCTGACGCTCAAACGCTGAAAGATGCTCGGCTCCTGGGAAAGATACCCTATACCCAGTCGTGCCCTTCTGAACATTGGCAGCTTAGTAACGTCCCGGCCTTCGAATGTTACCGAGCCGCTGTCAGGCGAAATCATCCCCATAATCATCCGGAAGGTTGTTGTTTTGCCCGCACCGTTGCGACCTAAAAGCCCGACAATGCTGCGATGAGCAATTGTAATCGATATCTCGTCAACGACAGCCCGGCCGGAATATCTTTTTATCAGCCCTTCTGTTTGCAGTAGATTAACGCCGATCATCACAATCTCTTTTTGGTTGAGCCCGGTTAAACTCGACAGTCATAAGTTTTTGCTGCCTCATCCCGTATTATAGTTAGGCATTTTCTTTTAGCAGTGTCATATTGATGATAGTCATTTCCTCAACAATCTCAAGAAGTTTCTTGTAGTTTTGAGAGTATTGCTTGGCTTTATCCTCCCTCTTTTTCCCCAGGTAAATCAAGCGTGTCTTTTTGTTTTTGTTGAGCAAGTTTATGGGAAATTGCGGTTAAAGATGGTCAAGTATTTCTTTGCCGCCTGAATTGAGGATTTCGTTAGCGAGTTTTATCGCCAGTTCCGGAGCGCTTTTAATAGATCCCTTGATGCTGCATTTTATCAAACTCTCACCTTCCACGTCGGACAGAAAAGCCCGTATGATAACATCTTCATCTACAACCTGTGCAAACACCCCGGCAGGGGCGCGGCAGCCACACTCAAGATTTTGTATGACTATTCTCTCTGTCACAGAGCTAATCTGTGCGTGCCAATCATTTATCTTGGCAATAAGGGATGTGGTAACAGTATCCTCACTTCTGGTCTGAACGGCCAGGGCACCCTGGGCTGCTGCCGGGATGAAATCCTCCGGCTTAAAGCAAAAGGAAATTTTATCACCGGCGCCAAGTCTTTCCATAGCAGCACGGGCGACGACAACAGCGTCAACTGTTCCCTCCAAAGGCAATCTAATACGAGTTGTAACACTTCCCCTGACCGGAACAATGTTAATATCCTTCCTTAAATTTCTGATTTGCACAGACCGCCGTAAACTTGATGTACCGATTTTTGCTCCTTCGGCAAGTTCGTCAATTGAAGTTAAATGCGCCGATGCTATAAGGCAATCTTCGGCAAACTTTCTATCGCAGACTGCAGCTATCGTCAGGCCTTTTGTCTGCGGTACCGGTAAATCCTTGAAGCTGTGAACCGCAAGGTCTGCTTCACCGGCCAATAGAGCTTGCTCAACCTTTGAAGTAAAAAAGCCGGTCGACTTTATTTCCCACAGGGCTGTACTTCTATCCTCATCCCCCCTGGTGGTTATCTTGACTATCTCGAAACGGACGTCCGGAGAAATTTCCTTTAGTGCGGCGATAACAATCTCTGCCTGAGCCAAGGCCAGGACTGTGCTGCGAGTTGCTACCCTTAGAACTTTCATCATCAGTGGCATTTATCATCGGGAAAAAATATTTTCTTAACCAGCTCCGCTGCCTGCAGATGCTCCGAATCCTGATGTTCCTCGGAGCCGTTCCTCAAAAAACTAACCGGGCCGTGCAACAGCTTCTTAGCAAGTGACTGTGCGAAGATCTTCAGCTCGTCTCTGTCGGGCTCGGTAAAATCCTTTGCATATCGCTGCGCTTCTCTGTCGGCAAGGTCCAGAGCTTTTTGCATAAGCTCTGAAACCACCGGCAGAACACCGAGAGACTCATACCACTTCCAGAAATCACAGGTAAATTCGGCAACGATTTGACGTGCCTTTGGAACTTCCGTAGAGCGTATCTTTTTATTGATGCTTATCTGTTTCTCCAAATCATCAATGTTATACAGTAAAACACTGCCAAACCTACTAATTTCAGGGTCGATATCCCTCGGCACCGCAATATCAACTATAAGCAAAGGCTTTTTACGCTCATGCAGAACACACTCAACTGCTTCTGCCATTAGTATCGGCTTCGAAGAAGCCGTTGAACTTATAACGACATCAGCATTTTTTAGCTTCTTAGCAATCTCATTTAGAGCAATTACCTCATCAGCCTTGAAACTGTAAGCTGCAGCTTGTGCCTTTTCAACATTGCGATTCGCTAAAATCAGCCTTTGCACCCCCATCTTTAGTAAATATTTAGCTACAAGTTGAGCGTTTTGGCCGGCACCGATTACCATCGCGCAGCTATTTGCCAAATCGACCTGTTTCCTGGCCAACTGCACTGCAGCTAAAGCAATTGAAACAGCTCCGCAATTGATGTTAGTATTGGTACGAACCTTCTTGCCTACGTGAAATGCTCTGTGAAAAAGACGATTGAATACAAATTTACTCATTCGGCAATTTACCGATTCGGAGTATGCCGATTTCACCTGTGCCAATATCTGATTCTCACCAATCATCTGTGAATCAAGCCCTGCTGCTACTTCAAAGAGATGCTGAACCAAATCAACACCATTTGCCTGCCGGGAGTATTTATTCCATATATCTGTCGAGTGTGGCTTAATCTGCTCGATATGACTTAATAAACCATCCTGGTCAGCAAAATCCTTCTCCAAATATGTATACAACTCAAGCCGATTACAGGTCTGCAGAACAACTGCCTCAATAATGTCCTGCCGGCTGTGCATATTGTGCAGCAGATTTTTCTGTTCCTGCAATGTCAGGGCAACCTTCTCTCGCAGCTCTATGGGGCAGTTGTGATATGTTATGCTATTTAGAAGAAGTTTCATTGCATATGTTCGATTCTTTAATTATTCGCTTGTAGTAATAGATTGTAAATAATGCAGCAAGGCCTATCAAGGCCAAACCAACTATACAGACTAATTCCACCCATCGGTTATCCCGGCAGGGCAGAGAAGATAATCCTATCGTAACATTGCTTCCTTCAGCTAAAACCCCGGCCGTGTAAACTCTGGAAAACTTCGAACGCGAGGTCCTATACCTGTCAAGTTCAAGAACATTGCTGGCCATTTTTGTGCCGGGGCCGGAAATGTTTACCGCTATTGCGTCGATATCATAACCCGGCTCTATATTCGTCTTACAGAATCCATCCTTATTCGGCAAAGCAAAAGAAAAACCCACTGAATCAACGGCCGATGTCGGCGACATTCTCTTGCGAACAGCCCGTTCATTTACCAGGAATTCTACCTGATTGGGTTCATCCAAACTGACAATCGCTGCATTTTTCGGAAGTTTGATTTCAACCCGCCAAGGGCCTTTTCTGCCGCTTCTGGTGAAAACCCAGAAATTGTCAAAATAAACCTCATTGACATCTGCACGAACCGAGATATTAACAAGCTTCGCCGAGACCTGATTAACCTCAGCACCTGCCGAAACCGTTTCAGCCGGCAAAAGCTGCAAAAGCCACAGGCACCAAATTAAACTTATTGTCTTAACTTCTCTTTTTTTCAAAATTGAACTTTTCAACTTGGCCCCGCCTTTTTAGATTTTTCTGCTTCAAAAAATGCCCACGCCGAACCAACTAAAACTAAAATCGCACCAATCCACAACCACAACATAAAAGGTATCAATTTCGCTGCTATCAGTACTCTTGCGTCATCCGACGTACCTTCGAAGGAAACGTAAATATCCTCAAACACACCCGTGTGAACAGCAACCTCGGTGCTGCTGCGTCCGTCCGGATATAAATTACTGTGAGGCCATAATCTTGCGGATTTTGATTTTGGCTGTTGGCGATACAAAGGCGCTAGCAGGCTGTCCGTGTGCAAGATAATCTCAGGTCCAACCTGAGTAATGCCGTCGTGTATGCGGTGTTCAAACGAGTCGTAAACAAGCTTATAGTTGCCTAAACTGACTTGCTGGCCTTTGGATAATAAAGGCTGAACACTCTTTTCGACAGACGAAAAGCCTGCGCCAACCACCAGGATTAAAAATCCTGTGTGTGCAATGCTGCTGCCCAGGCGATATCTCCTTCTCAGACCGACTGCCAATCTTATCAAAATAGCTGCTGCGCTAAATGTAAATATGCCACAGGCAAGTCCCATCAATAGCCCTGTTGCCACAAGATTGCTCACCAGACCAAAGCAAATTAAACCTGTCCCTAAACTTGTGCACACGCACAATCCAAAGCCCCGGCGTTTTTGCAAATCCGACAAAGCAGCCAGGCCAATCAAAAAAGCGAGCATAATCCCCGATATAGAAATCACTCGGTCATAAAAGCTCCTCTGGAGAACAGGGCCAGAATCACTACCGCTGACAATACGCCAGATAACCGGCAGCAGTGTTGCCGCCGCGATAACTGCTGCAGTAATTAGAAAAATAACATTTGCCCAGAACAGCAAATCACCCTTTTCCAGCCGAAGTGAAACCTCCTCCGAAGGGACCGGCACAAACACAATTTTTTTTAACACTTCAATCACGCCAACAAGCCAGATCGCAGTACACAAACCCATAAAGACTAACAGTGCCGTAAAAAGCACATTCTGGTCGAACGAATGTACTGATTGAATAATGCCGCTTCTGGTAATAAAGGTTCCTAACAGACACAGGACAAACGGCAATGGCGCTAAAATAAGTGCCCATCGCTTAAATCTCTCTGCTATACGCATCCCGATTATGCTGTGCAGCGCAGCAACGGCCACAAGCCAGGGCAGTAAAGACGCATTCTCCACCGGATCCCACGCCCAGTAACCGCCCCAGCCTAATTCCATATATGACCACCGTGAGCCCGTAAAAATCCCAAGACCCAGAAAGCAGATCCCCACAAGCAGCCAGCGCCGCAATAGCCGGTAAATATCAGGGCTGTCGGTTGAGCCGGTAAATACAGCAGCCAGCGCCACAATAAAAGGTATAAGAAAAGCTGAATAACCAGCAAATAATAGCGGCGGATGAACAATCATCCAGAAATTGCGCAGCAGCGGGTTTAATCCTGCACCTTCATCAACTGTAACAGGACAGCCTGCAAAGGGTTTTTCGACAAATACCAAAATAGAGGTAAAGCCTAAGCAAATAAACGCCCCCAGGACCAGCGATGCTCCGGAGAACTTCCAGGCCTTTTTGTCAATTTTTAGCAGCGACAGCACAAAACAAAGAAATACACCAGCCGACCAGAGAATCCATGAACCTGCCGAGCCTGCCCACAGCGCACTTAGCTTATACACGATAGCAAGCTTTGAAGAACTGTGCTGTGCTACAGCTGCGATGGAAAAATCGTTGGTTGCAAACAAACCTGCCAGCATCACCAGGACCAATATAAAAAGCCCTGAAGCTATCACCACAAGCTCTTTAAGGCGCCGCAGAACCACCTTTGCGACCGGCTCACCCAGGTTGAGGGCGGTTAATCCAAAAAAGGCAACAAATCCGCAGAGCAAAAATATCGCAGCTAACAACACCTCACCAAAAAATCCCATATAACCGCCCTGAATTTCCCACACAATCTATCTATATGGAACCGACTCTTAGTAAAACCCAGGCTATTGTATAATCCATTGATTGACAGTTGAATCCGGATATGAACCATCTGAACAGATATCGAAGCCTCCTATATGGCTTTTTCTGATTGGCCGATTGAGAACTCGAGCCTCGAGACTCTGACCTCACGGGTATATCCTGACACCAAAAATCTTGACTCCCATAAGTGTTGTTGCTTTTAAATTTTATCACAGCTATATCGCTGAATTTTGCGCCAAAATTTGCCCTAAAGCAACTAAAATCGGAGAAAATTGTAGTCAAACGTTTATTTTGCCTGAGAATAAATCAATGACAACAGCAAGATAAAGCCAGCCCATCTTTGTAAAGAGAAAGCCTTGTTTTAACTCCCCGGTCCATACACTTCAGCGTTTATAAGTTGCCGGGTTCGGCTCGGCTAACACTTTGGAAACTGAACGCATAAATCACGCAGCTGCCATAAAGTTCCCGTTTTACACCCATAGACGGTATCAATCGGTCATATTCTCCCTAAATCCGGTCTCTCACAGACAGAGAAAGCCCAAAATGTCGCGAGATAAGATTAGAAGGCAAGCATTTCAGCTGGCAAAGTGATGGCAGGACTTAATTGGCATAAACGGCATCGAAACAAGAGCTGATCTAGCTATATATCTTGGGGTAACAAGAGCAAGAATGACCCAAGTCCTCCGGAGATTCAACTGACCGAGTCGGTTGACAAAAAATCTTTCCTTCATTGGCAATATCACACTGTCTTAGCAGTCAGGCAAATAGAGTCTCTTTATTACAGACCCACTCCTTTCGCAATCCCATCTCCGTAGTCTTTATCTGCTTTGCGAAAATGTTTCACCATCTTTTCCTGCAGCTCTTTGGAGACTTTCTGTAAGCTACTTGTGATATTTTGAATCAGACGCTGTTGTTCATCGGCAGGCATAAGCCTGAACAGATTCCCTGGCTGAATGTAATCATCATCAACACCACGTTTTTGATCATATCTATCTGCGTCACCCGAAATCTTCAACGGTGGCTCTGCGTATGCTGGGTCTGCTTTCGGACCACCGAAGCTATTGGGCTCGTAATTGACAGATGCTCCACTATTGCCATCAAACCGCATAGAACCATCACGCTGATAGTTGTGCACAGGACATTTTGGGCGATTGATCGGCAGGCTTTCATAGTTAGCACCCAGGCGATAACGATGTGCATCGGCATAAGAGAAGATACGTGCCTGAAGCATTTTACAAGGTGAGAACGAAATACCAGGTACTACGTTGGCAGGTGAAAAAGCCGATTGCTCGACTTCCGCAAAGTAATTTTCGGGATTTCGGCTCAATTCCATCTCACCGACTTCGATCAGGGGATAGTCGGCATGCGGCCAAACTTTCGTCAGGTCAAATGGGTTCCAGCGATAATTCTCGGCTTCCACTTCAGGCATAATTTGCACAGAAAAAGTCCACTTGGGATATTCACCCCGTTCGATCATCTCAAACAGTTGCTGTGTATGATAATCCGGATTCTCTCCTACAATTCGATCTGCTTCTTCCTGCATCATACACTGGATACCCTGTTTGGTCTTAAAGTGGAACTTAACCCAGAAGCGTTCATTTTCAGCATTGATGAAGCTATACGTATGACTTCCATATCCATTCATATATGGAATTCCTTTGGGAATACCACGGTCTGAAAACAGGATGGTAACCTGATGCAAAGCTTCGGGAACTTGCGACCAGAAATCCCACCACATTGTATGAGACCTCAGATTGGTCTGGGCCATACGTTTCTGAGTATGGATGAAATCCGGAAATTTCATTGCGTCGCGGATAAAGAAAACGGGCGTATTGTTGCCAACCATATCCCAATTGCCTTCTTCAGTATAGAACTTTAATGCAAATCCCCTGACATCACGAACTGTGTCCGCAGATCCTTTTTCGCCGGCTACTGTAGAAAAACGTCCAAACATTTCTGTCTTCTTGCCAACCTCTGAGAATATCTTTGCCTTTGTGTATTTCGTTATATCACCGGTGACAGTAAATGTGCCGTGTGCTCCTGCAGCTTTGGCGTGAACAACTCGTTCCGGGATCCGCTCACGATTAAAGTGGGCCAATTTGTTAAGCAGTACGTGATCCTGCATTAATGTTGGGCCACGTTCCCCTGCTGTGAGTGAATTCTGATTATCACTTACAGGTATGCCTGCTCCTGTGGTAAGTTTTTTCTCTTTCATTTTCAATCTACCTTTATCCTTTCTTGTTTTTGATCTTGTTTAGTTATCTTTCACTGACAATTCCAATTAATCTTTTAAAAATTATACTCTGGCCAGTATCATACTATTTTGTTATCGGCGTTACAAAGCAAAATATGCTTACTGTTTTGGCCAGAGATTCAGCCGAAGTGAAGGCTTGGTTCTACCTGTGGGGACCTAGTAACGAATGGATCTGTTAACCCCTACTATTGAAAATGTTCTAAGTTCACACCTCCCCGGTCCATACACTTGAGCGTTTATGCGTTGCCTGGTGCGGCTCGGCTAACACTTCAAAAACTAAACGCATAAACCTCACAGCAACGCTAAAATTCGTTTTTTATGTCCATCGCAAGCGACAATCTGCGATATTTGCCTTAAATCCTGCCCCCGAACCCAAAAAACAGCCGTGTAAGTCACGTGCTCAAATCAAAGCAAAGGGAATTCAGCGAGCGGTAGAATGGCAGGCCCTAATTGGCACAAATGATATTGAATCACGTGCCGATTTAGCAAGATATCTCGGCGTATCCAAAGCAAGAGTGAGTGAGGTCCTCAGAAGATTGATAAATCATCGGCACTATGCAATTGAAACTGCAAATCTTACTTTAAAATAACGGTAGGATTTTCTTGCAATCTTGGGCATTATCTAATAGGAAAGTTGCATATGGATATCAAGGATATTCTTACAAAAGATGAATATACAAAAGAACAATCTGTTAACGGGCTTTTTGAGTTTTTTAAGCAGAAAAACAGAGAATTGTCTCAATGGAGCCCAAAGTGTTCAGACGCAAAAACACGCGGGGACATAAGATACAGAGTTCTCGACAAAGGATTGCCCTACAAATTTGCACATGAACTTACGCCTTTTGCACATTACGCAAACACCTACTATAGCAATAAGCCAAAAGTTAAGTTCAAACCTTGTTGTGGTTCAGAGCAACACGATGGAATTATTATAGATAACAATAAAAAAAATTTTGTTGAAATTACCGACGCAAAGGAGGGCTGGAAATGGGGACTTCAGAAAGAACTTCTCATAAAGAACGGACATGCACCGTGGGAGCATAACGTGCATGGTGTTGAAGGAAATAAGACGAAGCAAAATCGAACAGCAAATGATATAATTACAAGTAACGAACTCATAAGGCATAAAGCTCTGATTTGTAATGCTAAAAAACTTGTTAAAGAGAAAACTACTGACAAGTGTAAAAAATCTTTGGGGCCAAAGCTGCCGTATAAGGAAGGCAAAACTATTCTCATCGTAACATTTGATGATACTGGTTTCAGCGAGAACGATAGGGGGGACTTTGTAAATTTCAAGAAAGCTGAAATTGATTCTACAAAACACAAGTTTATGAAGATAGTCTTATTTGGGTGGGTTAGTAAGAAATTTATAAATACATAAGCAAGCTTCTTAAATGATTCAGGGTCTGAAGCCCAGGCAGTTCAGAACTCCCCGAGTAGGGGAAGAACATAATTCCACAACCAATGATTCTAAAACAACTTATGATTCTAACCCTGTCGAGAGGTGGCCTAAATCGGGGCCTGATTCTGCAAAAAAGCCTAAAATCAGCCCTGAATTGCAGCAGGTCATAGGCGCTTGGCCTAAACTACCGGAGCATATCAAAGCTGCAATCAAAGCATTAGTCCAAACCCATATTCAAGGAGTTCAAAAATGACAGTATCAGAAAAACAATTAGAAGCGAACAAACAAAACGCCCTCAGGGGAGAGCGTGCCTG
>JAFGRL010000105.1 GCA_016935195.1 Sedimentisphaerales bacterium | reverse complement strand
CTGCACAGACCCGGGAGATCCACCTTAAACCACCCCGGTTTCTGTCTTGACAAACCCGGCCACCTCAAATATCACATTCAATGGTTTGAATGCAAGGCTATGCTAAAAGCAATTTCTTAATAATATGAATTAGTTATATCCTGAATAACCATTCGCATGATAATCAAAGACAAACAAACTCTGCTATTAAAAAACATTACCAGCCGCTATCCCGCCCAACTGGTCGCCCAAGGCCAAATCGTAAAAGTTATAAAATAATGTTTTAAAAGTGGTAACGACTTACCGCCAGCCGCTTTTTAAACCGCAGATCGCCTGGAAAGAATCGGGTAGGCGGCTCCAATATAACTAATCTGGATAGTGGGTGTTACGCCTGCATAGCTTTAATTACCCGCATCCAACCCGCACTGAAGTAGTCCTGCGGTAACTCTCTCTTTGGCAGAATTTTACAGATTTGATAACTTTTAGCGTCGGTTTGCAGCCGGTAACGAGTGGACCACCACTTATTCCACGAGGGAACGCTCTCGATGATCGTAACGCCGAAAACCAGCCGAGGGTAGCTGAGGTAGCACCCCCCAGGGAATCGCAACAAAAATCGCCCTTTTTGACAATTTTACCAGTTTTAACCAGGAGATACGCCACCATCCTCGACGAACCATTTCACCCCAATCGCCCCTGCAAAGGCCGCAAGGTTAAATGCACTAATCCTGATTGTCCTAGCGATCTTTGGTACGAGGCGGGGTGTAATGCGGGGAAGTGCAGGTTTTTGCGCCCAGAGCTAAGTTAATTCATTAATCAGGCATGGTCCACATGCTTTGTCACCTTTGCGAGGTTCGCATAGAGTTAATGCCAAAAGCAGAGCTATAGAAAAGAAGAACAGGGCCAATACTAATAACCAAAAATATCCCATCGTATCCACAATCAATCCGCCAAACAATGGCATAAAATAAAGCGGCAGAATCATGGTACCATTGATTGCCACCAACAGTACTCGTATTTCAGCATACCCGATTTCCAGTATGTATCCGCTGTAGCCAAGCATAAGCGCGCTGGAAGCGATACCTGTAACAAAGAAGGCCAAGGAAAAAAAGAAGACATTCTGTGCGAAAATACTTATTATAATCGATGTAATCGCTGTTATTATGCCAGCATGGATAAGGATTCTGGTGCCGACCTTATTGCCGACAGGCATCCATAGCAGGTTGCTCAACATACTTCCCAGCTTTATGCAAACTATAAAAATCCCCACCCATTTAAGGGGGATATGGCGACCTTGAGTGGCATAAAGAGTCAGAAAAGGCATAAAAAGCGCGAGTTTGGAGGTCAAAAGTTCAATTATAATCAGTTTCTTTAGCACAGGGTAGGTTTTAAGAGTTTTTAGACATTCGCGCCAGAGAGATAGCGTGGCATCCATAGATTTAGCAGGTGGATCACTTGGAAACTTGAACATGGACATAGCTGTATAAGCGATAATCAGCGTTACAAAAGAGAGCAAGAAGAGAACGCCAAAATTTTTCGGCCAAAGCATTTTGTCGCTGCCCAGCACAAACTTGACAAGAAAACCTGCCATCATAGCCATAAAGCCGCCGAAAAACAGCCGCCATCCGAAGAAACTACTTCTTTTCTCAGGTAGAATTGTCTCACTTATAATCCGGTTGTAAGGAAGCACAGCTATGCCGCCGGCAAAGGAGTATAGACTTATAAGTATTATCGATGCCCAAAGAAGTAAAACGCTCCGTTCAGAACTCATCAGGGCCAAAAGACCAAGTAATCCCCATACTCCACAGCGCGTCCAGATTCCTCCAAGCATTAAAGGCCTTGCTGTATGCGGACGACGCCGTAGAAAACGGGACATCAACAATTGCGGCAGTACCGTCGCAGCCTGCATTAACCCTACTATCAACCCGATGACTAATTTTGAAGAGATAAAGCCGGACAGGAAAAGAGGAAGCAGGGCAAAGGGTTCGGCAAAAGCCTGCGCCATATTAAAAAAAGTGCCGTGAATAATACCAGCCAGCATGTTTCTTTGCTGATATAAATGAGGTTTTCTTTCTTGGGCATTTTGCATAGAAGTCACATCTATTCAAACCTATTTAGTTTTTAGTAAACCGGCTTGTCGATGTATTAAACCGTCTCTTCATTATCAGCGGTTTTAGCAAGAGATTGCAGCACCGCTGGATCGATTGATACCCATTTATTTTCCTCAAGCGAAAACCATTCGAATAAATCACTTTTCGACTGCAAAAATGCGTCGAAGCATTGATTAACTTCCTTTGCTTTCGTTAGTAATGGCACTCGACCATAGCGACAAATAATCGGAGGGGACTTGCGCCCCATCTTTCGGCCTATACATACATTCACGCCTTTTAAAACACTCATAATATCATCGGTCTCGGCGTGTTTATGTTTTTCTGGATCTGCATATGGATTAGTCACTGTCCGTTTCTCTTTGACAGTGCCATTTTCAATATAGTATATAATATAATTGCGGCTCATTCCGAAATGAGTGCTTGTAACAGACACGCCATCATTGGTTCCAATAGCTACCGCAGTCATAGTATTATTCCTCAAAAATATTTATTAATACCCGGCGAGTAACTTATTAAGTTTGATAACTTATTAAAAATTAAACCGGAGGGCGCAATATGCATTGGTGTTATCTTCAAATTGACCGAAAAAAGTATGCTTATCCTCTCCCATAAATATATTACCCCCGGTTTCAATCATCCATGCGTCAGTAATTTTGTATTGGATATTGGGGCGAAGATATGAATCGCGATCACTTGGGGAATAATAGGTAAATAGTGAAAGAATCAGGTTTTGATCCATAAGTAGTTTGGTAAGGCGGAGGGTAATGACCTGTCGCAGTTTATCGCTTTCCGGCGTACCCCGAGGAGCATATCGCTGATAGTTGTCGTAATCATCCATCAGCTCAACATAATATTGCATCCCCGCTGTAAAATCTTTCCCGACTTCCATTTCATAACCGAAGAGAAACCGCCATTCACTATTGCGAACCAACGGATTAGAGCCATCATCATCATTGCGGGAGTTGTAGTAACCGAATTCGGCATTGGCAATACCTTTGCCAAGTTGGCCGCGCAAGCTGCCGCCGATTACGTCAAGGTCGGGATAGGTTGCTTCCCCGCTTGCCATGTCCATGCCTGCCGGACTCTTCCAGAAGCCACGATAGCCATAGGCGGCAATTTCCAATCCTCCAATTGTGCGATAGACCCGCAAGGCCCATTCGTCATCATCAAAGCAATCATCAGGACGTGCCAGATCCGCAATCAGGTTTCGGCCGGCAATCATGCCTGTTGCGGAATTATAATAAGAGATGCGCTCTCCGGTAATGCCGCGGTCGCTGTCAAAACGAGGCGTATAGACCAAGTCAAAATTAAACGCAGGGAGGAAAAAGGAGGTCTTGAGTGCGTCAGAGGGCGCTTTCAAGTATTCGGTATCCCGACCAATAAAGAATGATTGCCAATCCTTAGGAAACAGGTCGTTGATAAACAGCATATCTCCAGTGCCCCAGGTAAGGATTTGCCGCCCGATTTTAATATCCATGATCTCAGACGGACGCAGAAGAAGGCTGGCTTCGCGCAGGTCAACAATTCCTTCGCCGCGCTCAAGGTCGGTGTCATATTCTTCGAGTACCAGATCCGCAAGAAAATCGGCATTAAGCCGCAAAACCGCGCGGTCCCAGTTTTTCTCGGTTTCGAGCTGAAGGCGCATTTCTCCGAGAGATGTCTCTTTTTCATGCGGGTCCTCTTGCAGGCGCCTTCCTGCCCTAACCTCCCAGAAACCTGAAATAGGCAGCAACGGGGAAGTGGAGACAGCCGTTTCTTGTAGTTCGGATTGCTCTGTGTCGATGCCTGATGGTAACATCGGCTCTCCGCTTGCCGTTGAGGAGGAAAGCCCTTCCGGAAGCAAAGGCGCGATAGTCTTTTCTCGCGTGTCAGCCCCCAAGCCTGATGGCAACTCCGGCTCGCTAGCCATACCCAAGGAAGATAAGCCCAAAATTATACAAGCAAGTGCGATGTATAGAAATATGTTGATAAGAAAATCAAATCCTTTTCTTGACATGATCATTCCCTTAAAAAATCTATTTTAACGCAGATATTCGCGCGGGGCATTACGCAGATAACGCTCTGTAAAAATCGAATCCGGCAAATCAATATTATATTTAATCTTGGAGTATTCGATAATAGTTTCACCACCGCTGAGTAAATCCTGCATTTTAGCCTGGGTAACAGTTGGGAAGTCCTGAATGGTTTCTACTTTCAGAGCATGGTAAACCCGGATGGCATTGCCCTCCTGGTTGTAATACTCGGTCTTGACCGGGAGAAAGGTCTCCTTGTGAATCCAAACCTTAAAGGAAGAAAACTCAACGGTTTTTGGATCTTCTGGCACATTGTTTAATACGAAGTAGTTGTCCGTTGTTTCTACTAATTCATGTGTGTCTGCATCAATATTGCGTCCAGAAACGTCCTCATAATAAAAATGCGTGCCCACAAAGCTTGTCCGCTTGTCAGTAGCGGAGATCCGTTTTTTTAAATCAAGAGCCGGGAGGTAAATCCAGCGATCATCGTCCTTATCCAGATATTTCCAAACTAAGAAAGTTGTGCGATTGACATCGGCAGGCCGAGTGAAATAGGCGTATATTTTCTGTTCGCCGCAATAACTGTCGTCTTCTGCTTCTTGCTCTGCGTCATTTGGCAGCATATCCTTACGCAGGATTATGAGTTTGCGGGTACGGGTTTGCCCTTGGGCGTCCTTAATTGTCATGCTGACATGAGAGCTTCCATCTCTTCCTTGATAATACGCTACCCGGTTGGCTCGTTCCACGATTTCGTCTACAGACAGATCTTTCCCCAAACTGGTTTCTTGTGGTACTGCGGGAGATTTTTCATTTGCAACAGGTTCTTCCGCGTAAACATGGGATAAAACTAAAGTGACAACGACTGCTATTGCAAATTGATATCGGAGCTTCATGATTTTTCCTCCATTAAACAACAGTTACGGCGAGAAAGATAATAACAGATGAAAGTTGCCAGCGCAACAATCCCCGCGCTTAACCAAACAAGCGTATTTATTCCCATCTGTGTAAATTGATTAAGAGATACTACCAACAACAAAGCAAAAACCAGCCCCGCGAATGTGCAGGTGCCGCATTTGCAACTGAGACTCTCGTGGCTAGGATGAAAAAGCCAGCGACTAAGCAAGGTCTCAAGGACAGGTAGAATTATCAGGGTGGCTATGCCTGCTGAGATAAGAATTGCAGCAATAAATATACCGACGGTTTGATAAGGCAACAGGGGCGCGGCCAGTAGCGGCAGAAAACCGATGCCCACCACCAAAACATTCCTGGCAATGGCGCGCGAGGGTTCACCAAAAATTAGGCTAATCGCAGCTTGCCATGAACCATGTTTCTTAACCAATTCCCGGCTGCGAATAAGAAAATGAATCGCGTAATCCACAGCCAAACCCAAACTCAGGGAAGAGAGCACAGCTACGGGCATGTCATAGTCTTTACCAATAAGCCCGATCGCGCCATAAATTGCGCCAATAGTTACGGTCAATGGAATCATGGAGAGGATTCCCCACAAGGCCGAACGGAAAAGTATAGTCATCATCAAGAGCGAAACCAAAAAAGCCCCGATAAAAGACTTAAGCATACCGCCAACCATTTTATCCTGCCACTCGACATTTATATACGTAAGTCCGAACCAATTTGATTCAATAGGCGTGGGTGCGGGATTTTCGGAAATATAATCATTGACCTTTCGGATTACTGTGGACATATCGCGGTTATCACCGCTCTTGAGTTGAACCCAGAGGCTCAATTTTCTGTAAGGCGGGTTATTCGCATCTCCCTTATCCACGAAATGCCAGAGGTCCCGGGGCCGGTGGCTGGATTCAAATTGCAAAATAGACTGCGCCACCCCGGCGGCTGAATCCGGCAAGACTAGATATTTATCGTCTCCGCCATTTAGCTCGCGGTAAACAGTTTTAACTATGTCTGCCAATGAGTTGGATTTGCCAATGAGAATGCGGCCATCTGGAGAACGGATTTCTGTGAGATATTTTTGGAATGTTGCCAACCAGTTGAGCAGTTTTGGATCTTTGAAAATTTCATCCTCTTGCATCGCTGCGCTAACCGCAAGGCTGGCTTTATCAAATGCGTAATATTGTTCGTCAGGGGCGTTATCAAGGCTCTGGTCAATGCCCTTGGCAAGTCGCTGGAAAAAATCCTGCCTGTTCTTCGCTACTTTGGCCGTGTCATCTAACAACTGCCCAAGCTCCGCAATGACAGGCTTGACCAGGGAGTTTTTCGATAAAATATTTGCCATCTCCGCTTTAGTTGCGGTGATATCCGGAAGCATAGTAGTTGGAGAAATTTCCAAATATGCCATATAAGTACCGCCGAAATGAGCGTTAAGCTCCAGGTCTGCAATTCGAATAGGGTGCTTTGGCTCGAACCATTTGACTGGATTGTCATTAATCACAATCTGGTTAATGCCATAAGCCGAAACCGCGATAAGAATGATCACAATTGCCATAATCAAACGCGGCCGGAGAGAAGTAAAGCGTCTAATAAAGCCAAGCGAACGGGTCATGAGGTTGTCTTTTTCTTCAACCCCTGTTTGCATGCCGTATGACGAAAGCGATTCAGGTTTGAGCAGCATAATCCACGCAGGGATGAAGGTGATAGTCCACAACCAGGCTGCCATCACGCCAAATGCGATAAACATCCCGAATACCTGGACCGGCGGGATTGGGGTTAGGGCCAATGAGGCAAATCCTGCCGCAGTAGTCAACGAGGTATAGAGCATCGGGGTAAAAAGCGTTTCCATTACCGCCATGACCGCATTTTCCTGGTGTTTATGCTTTTGGTAGCGATCATAAAATTCAGACAGGATATGGATCGCATCCAGAACCGCAATCGGCATGATAAAAATGGGGATCATAGAACTCATAATGTGAATAGTATTGCCGCTAACGACAAGTAATCCCATGGTATACATAACCGCTACCATCGCTACAATCAAAGGAGCGATAATCAGGGAGAGCTTGCGGAAAAAATATCGCAGCATAAGAAAAATAAGCCCCATGGCCATGGGGGCAGAAAGTGCCATCTGATAGAACATCTCTATCCCAAAGGTATCTTCAGCTACCGGAAGGCCGGTAATGTGATATTCATCCCCGGTATCGAGCAAAGCTATTTTCTCTTTTAGCGCATCTGAAACTTTGTATCCGAGATCTTTCGATGTGAGTGGAATATACAAACAGAGTGCTTTGCCATCTTCGGAGATCAAAGTCCCCTGCATGAATGGCAGGCGTTCAGCCTTACGCCGAACCGCAAGCGCTTCTTCGTCGTTGGAAGGAGGAACCGGCATGAGCCAATTAAATTTAACCTCACCAAGGCTGCCTGATTCCATACTATCCACAGTCGATGGAGCCAGCAGCTCAAAACTGATTACCCCTTCGCGCTTCCCAGGATTTTCAGGATCATCCCAGGAAAGATTTTTTGCATATTCTGTCAGCTCATAGATTGCAGTGAGTGATTTAACATTAAAAACACCGTTGGGATGCGTCTTGTTTACAACGCCGAGAACAATCATATCGTATAAACCGTATTGCGCCTTGCGTTGCTGATGAAACAATCGCACTGGTTCGTCTTTGGCAAGCATGTTTTCAGGGTCAGTATCAACTATTGCAGGTGTTAGGAAAGGGAAATTGTCCGGCCAAATTGTCGGCAAAGCCGCAAGAGCCACCAGAAGCAACGCGCCCGCCGCCATAATCGTAGTAACTGTTTTCGGATTTTTGACAGAAAATTTTACTAACGACAAGCCAAGTTTCATTATGCTCACTCCCTGAGAATTCAAAACAAACGTTTTACAATTTTCCTTGGTTTAATTATTTGCAACATCCTGAATTCAGCATTGCCTGGTTTTTCTTTTGGATGCCGAAACATCCAATATTCTGCTAAGATCACCGCTTTAAGTCACCTGTAGGTTTCCGACTTTCCCTAATTTTACAATATCACACTTGGTGAGAGAATTGCAATACTTTCTAAGCGACAAAAAGTCGTATCACCCGCAGTCAGGCAGCCAAGAGCCGATGTAGTTCCTTAAGCATCTGGTGTTCTTCATGGCCAACTTTGCTCATTGTGCTGCCGATTATGTTGCCAAGGAACATCTTACTCATCAAAGCAATGTTCATCTTAGACATAAACACTTCACCCTTCATGGTTTCGTAAACAGCCCAGGCACAGGGCATCATTGCCCCCATATGGTGGTAGTTGTCTACAATGCGGTTGGCATATTCGGCCTTGCATATGAAGAAAATTCGCTTTTTCTTCAGATTATTGAAGTAGTGGGTTTTGTTAACGGCGGCATGAAAGTCCCAGTCAGGAAGCGGATGTCCCCAGCCAGGCACGCTCTTGATAGCCTCTTCGATTTTGGTACAGACCTTATCATAGGGCGCATCCATTTTATATGCACAGATCATATATCTGCGCATCACAAACATCATCAGGGCAGAAAGCAATAAAGCTCCTCCGATTGCAGACATCACTATTGTAAATAACATAATCAGCATTCTCCTTATTTTATATAGTGTCCATAGGTTAAGTTAATGTTTCATACCTCAATAATATATGCAGCCTTATGGCCATCTATTTTCGAGGCTTACCAGAGCAGGCACATTCATCTCTGTCTGCTGCCAACAGAAATCTTGTTACTTTTATTGTTAGTTCCATTTTCTTCGCCGATATTGTTTTTCCCATTTTTTCATTCTTTATCCTCCAGATTAGATAAAAGCAATACTCGTTAAACTGCAAAACCTCTGGATTCTTAATAAGCAAAAGCTGTGCCAACTGAAAAACTCTGGTAAAACATGGTTTTTCTGCCTGTTTTGACAAAATTTAAGTTTAAAGATAGTTGCAAATACAAGTTATGGGATGGCAGAACGTTGCACCTGCAATTAAAGTATCTGAAGAATGTCAGGTGCGTTATAATTGCTGTAAGTGTTAGATATTGCAGAAAATATACAGAGGTCAGAGAATTTTGTGTTTTTTCATTTTTCTCCACAATGTGGATGGGTTGATGCCGAGCAGGCCGGCGGATTTCTTACGGTTGCCGTTGCATTCGTGCAGAGTACTGATAATCAAGTTCCGCTCATCTTCAGGCGAAAGAGCGCGGAGGCTGATAAATTGTGTTGGAACATCTAACTTCCGGGGTGCTGTTGCTGCGTCGAGAAGATTAGGCGGCAGGCATTGTTCTTGGATTTCGTCGCAACGGCAAAGGATATACGCACGCTCGATAATATTCTGTAGTTCCCGAATGTTGCCGGGGTAGTCATAGTGCATCAGGCGTTCCATAGCTTGCGGGGACACGCGTTTGACAACTCGTCCCTTCTCCGCATTTAAATTTTCTATGAAGTGTTCCACAAGGAGAGGAATATCTTCCTGCCGTTCGGAAAGGGGAGGGATATCAAACTGAATCACGTTAATCCGGTAATACAAATCGGAGCGAAACTCATCTTTTTCTACTAATTCACCAAGCATCTTGTTGGTAGCGGTAATTATGCGGACATCCGCCTTGACTGTCATAGTCCCACCAAGAGGCTCATATTGGCGCTCTTGCAGGACGCGAAGCAGCTTGACCTGCATGGCCGGAGAGATGTCACCGATTTCATCAAGAAAAAGCGTGCCTCCTTCCGCCAAACCGAAACGGCCGGGTTTATCCCGCTTGGCATCGGTGAAGGCTCCTTTTTTGTAACCAAATAATTCTGATTCCAATAAATTATCTGGAAGTGCGCCGCAATTGACCGCGATAAACGGCTTATCCTTGCGGGGACTGGCGCTGTGAATAGCGCGGGCTACCAGTTCTTTACCAGTGCCGCTGGGACCAAGAAGCAGGACATTGCTATCACTGTCGGCCACATCAGGCAGGATATCGAGAATGCGCAGCATCTTAACGTTCTTGGTAACAATATCGCCGAAGGTAAACTTTTGGCGCAGCTCGTTCCTTAAGATCTCAAGGGGGCGGTTATCGCGAAAAATTGCCACCAGCCCTTCGATCTCGCCTTCTTCATTACGAAGCGGGGCAGCATTCAGGCTAACTGGCAGATGTGAGCCATTTTGGTCAATGATGTGGGTATTGACATCGTGGATGGATACGCCGGTTTTCATAACCTCGGAGAGCAATAACTCGCAATCATCAATTTCACAGCGGAAAATATCATTGAAAGATAGCGAAAGCGATTTTTCAATAGAAATTCCAATGATTTTTTGAGCAGCTTGGTTGAGGGTTGTAATATTCCAGTTATTGTCAACAGTGCAAACACCCTCTGAAAGAGAATCAAGAATCAAGCGATAACATTTTGGGTCAAGTTCGGTCAAATCAGACATTGTTTCTCCTGAGACTACTGCAAAGCTTATAATCTTATCACTCCTTGCATTTGCAATATAATTGGTATTGTATTTATTGCAAGCGAAATCACAAAAATTGGACAAAAAGCCATAATCTTTGTGTTTTGAATGGGTTGCGCTTACAGTCAATTTTGGCATGTTTTTTGTTATTATCTATAAAGGTTAATTTAGTTGCTTAATATTTTATAGAGGGAGAATTAGTTATGGCAGGGAAAATTTTAGAAATCAACGAAGAGTCATTTGATGCTACAATCAGCCAAAAGTTGGTTTTAATTGACTTTTGGGCTCCCTGGTGTGGTCCTTGTCTGGCACAAGGGCCAATTTTAGAAGAAGTCGCAACAGCCATAGGTGACACGGCTGTAATCGCAAAGGTTAATGTTGACAATGATGTTGAAATTGCAACCCGATATGGCATCCAAAGCATACCAACCATAATTCTATTTAAGGATGGTAAGGTTGTTCAGCAATTTGTAGGGGTACAACAGAAGGATATGTTACTGAATGCCATCAAGAATCATGTTTTGGTTGGTGATTTGGATGATAAGTAGAACAAAGGAGTTGGCCAATGCCTATGTATGAATATACTTGTAACCATTGCGCTCAAGAGTTTGAGGAATTGGTCAGTGGCAATCAAGTTGTATCATGTCCTGCCTGCGGCTCGAAAAAAGTAGTTCGTAAACTCAGCACCTTTGCCCCTATTAGCGGGAAAATGGTGAAAAAAACTGCTCCCGGCTCCACTGGCACCTGCACTACTGGCTGTTGTCCTTTTTGACATAACAACAGCTTTGCTGAATAAGAGAATATAAAAAGGTAATGACAAGAAGGAAAACCAGATGAAATATCAAATTATTAAAGAAAAGTGCTTAAAGTGCGGAAGATGCCGTGAGGTGTGTCCGGCGGAAGCCATTGTTAAGGGTGAGATCATCCAAGAAAAATGCCGCGGTTGCGGGGCTTGCGTAAAGGTTTGTGCGTATAAAGCCATTGTCCCAGTCGAATCGGAAAACAAGAGTCATATCTATCCATCTGGTTTATGCAGATAAACTCGATTAGAGATATAGCTGGTTAATGGCGCCTTAAGACAGGAACAGACAGGGCAATATCTTATCTTAACAATAGCTGCATAATTCTGGAGATTTCTATGAGGAAATGCGACGTAATTGTAATTGGAGGTGGGCCGGCAGGAATTACCTTCTCCCGAGAACTTAAGAAACTCAAACCCAAAACCGATATTATCATGCTTCGACCTGAAAAGCATTCAATGGTTTATTGCGCCATTCCCTATGCTATCGAAGGCTTATTCGATCCCACTAAAGTTTATAAGAAAGACAACCTGATCACCGATGTTGGAGTACAATTGATTCAACGTAGTGCTCAGAAGATCGATCTTAAAACAAAACGCGTGATCGATGATATCGGCGAGACGTATGAAGCCGCAAAGATTTTTATCGCCACTGGTGCATCGCCGATTCTTCCGCAAATACCCGGCACTAGGGCAAAGAATATTTATACAGTCAAAACGCAAGCTGATATGGAGGCGCTCATTGCAAATTTTGATCAACATCCTAAACAAGCTATAGTGATCGGAGCCGGTGCCATCGGTATTGAACAGGCCCAGGCATATCGGACCCGTGGTTTGGAAGTACATCTCATAGATATGGCTGACCGAGTGCTGGTAAATATGCTTGATGAGGATATGGCTGCTCTTGTAAATGACTCGATACAGGAACAAGGCATTCATCTTCAGCTTAATACTCAGATCAAAAGCATAAAAACAAAATATGACCGCGCCACACAGGCATCCTTCTCCAATGGGAAATCTATAGAACTCGACCCCGACCGTGATTTTATAGTCTTTGCCATAGGGATGAAACCTGACATCGGGATATTCGAAGGGCAAGGTTTGGAAATAACGAGCGAAGGAATTGTTATTGACAATCAAATGCGTACCAATATCCCTGGAATTTACGCGGCCGGCGATTGCTGTGCGTATTTCTCCGGCATCGACGGAGAATCGATCAGCGGACGCCTTGCAACCAATGCGGTTCCTATGGCCAAGGTAGCAGCGCGTGTAATTGCCGGCAAAGACGACACCTACGAGGGTTTCTACAATGGTGCAGCTACCTGCGCTTACGATCTCCGTATCGGCTCAACTGGTTTCACCGCGACAATGGCGGCGCAACACGGCATAAATACTATCGCTGGTCATGGTGAGACGACTACACTTTTCCCAATGATGCCGGGAGCAGGCAAGTTGAAGGTTAAGATTGTTGCCGATGCCACTAACCTTCAAGTCATAGGCGGACAGGTAATCAGCACGCTGCCGGTAACTGACAAGATCGACATCCTCACTTTGGCTCTACAGCGGCGCCTGACATTGAAGGATCTCTCCCAACTTAGTTACAGTGCTCAGCCTTGGCAAAGTTTCTTTCCCGCTCGCAATGCCATTGTCGAAGCCTGTGAGCATGCACTGGACAATTCGGCATAATAAACCTTAACAGTTGCCCTGCATGGCTTTGGGTGCTTCCGTCATTCAGTGTTAAAGATTGCTCATAACGCATTGTTATGATAGAGCTAAACACCTCATTCATTGAACGTCTCAATCTGACCATTCGCCGAAACACTTCTTATCTTCAGAGGAAAACACCAGGTCATGCACGCGAGGCAGAAGCCTTGGTGGGACAGCTTCAATCGCTGCAGTGTTACTATAATTTCATTCGCCTACACCTGGCTTTGGACTTTGGTTCTGAAGTTTGGACTCCAGCCATGATGGCAGGCATCGCAAACCGCAAGCTCACGAGGCGCGATATCCTTGAAGGGAGGACTACATGCAGACATTGCGCGCTTGTTGTTTCAGCCATTCTCCATTAGGCGAAAAGGTTGCAGGACTGCACCATACTCGGCGAGAGCCTAAATGAATAAAGAATAAACAGTAAGCATCTGCAGACCCGTGAATACACCGGATCTTTTTGCAGAAGAAGTCACAAGCAAAAAGGGTGTGCATGTGGAGATTGAGGAATACTTTCCACGGCATGGCGGGCTTCTTCGCGGGAGTTCTGTCGGGG
>JAFGRL010000104.1 GCA_016935195.1 Sedimentisphaerales bacterium | reverse complement strand
TCCGCTTTCGCTCGCCGCTACTAACGGAGTCTCGGTTGATTTCCTTTCCTGCAGGTACTTAGATGTTTCAGTTCCCTGCGTTCGCTCCTACTGGCCTATGCGTTCAGCCAGTGGTGACGGAATCTGGTTGCCCAGTTCCGACGGGTTGCCCCATTCGGAGATCCCGGGATTAGCGGTTGCTCGGCACCTGCCCCGGGCTTATCGCAGCCTGCCACGTCCTTCATCGCCTCTCGGCACCTAGACATCCCCCATATACCCTTAGTAACTTGACCATATCCATCTTTGATTGTTCAAAGACAATAAAGCCGTTCACTTCGCGCTCGTTTTGTAAAGTTCTTCGCTTGTCAACGAAGAACTTCCCGCATCTGCATATTAACTTTTCAAAGAACAGTTCTTAATGGCCTGCCGAGTCGAAGCTCAGAGTCAAAACAACACTATCATAATGTTGTCCGTCTTCGCCAAGGCTACGACGCGACAGTCCTCACTCTTCGCTAAGCTCTGAGCGAAGACTGGAGACGACCGGGCTCGAACCGGCAACCTCCGGCTTGCAAAGCCGGCGCTCTCCCAATTGAGCTACGTCCCCGGAACCCAATTCCTTGCTTGCTGCTCATAAATCGTATCTCTTAAAAAGTGGGCCCGGGTAGACTCGAACTACCGACCTCACGCTTATCAGGCGTGCGCTCTAACCTGCTGAGCTACGAGCCCAAGTAAATTACCAATTGCCTATCACAAACCAACAGCGAGCCCGTCGCTTATAACTATAAACTTAAAAAAGAGCAACAAAAAAACCGCTCTCTAAACTGCCAGCGGTTTTGAAAGGCCATTCACCCTTGGCATCTATCAGCAGTTTAGAGCAAATACACGCAAATTATCGAAATTAACTCCAAGTCCAACTACCCTTCCTTCCGGAAACAGGTCTTTTAACCTGCTATCAAGCTTCTATTGCAATTCTATTGACATATCAACTTACAGTCAAGATTTTTTTTAGTTATTTTTAAAATTTTCCCCTTCTTGTATCTTTACCGACAATAACGGACAAATGTTCGCAAAACAATATAATTTTAGTGCTCATTTTAAGCTGTTTTTTCCTGGACGATAGGAGTGAAAACAGTTATAATTCGTATCCTCAATTACCCGATGGATTCGATGCATCTGTCCAATTTGGGGTTTGTGAATATGCTTGGATACAGCTGGGGTTAGCAGCAAAATTTCACTTGGTGGTCGAGGGTGAAAAAATCAATGAAATCAATAGTTCTACCAATGTTGGTTTTTTGTTTTCTTGCTGCAAGCTCGCAAGCCGAATTTCAAGTCAACACTTACACCACAAGCTTTCAGCATGACCCGGCAATTGCTATTGACGGGGCTGATAACTTCATCGTTGCCTGGAACAGCTATGGCCAGGATAGCAACTCCGGGGGTATTTTTGGCCAGCGATTCCTATCTAACAGCGAGCTAATAGGTGGTGAATTTCCTGTCAATACCACAACCTATGGAAATCAAAGAAAACCATCCGTAGCCGTCAATGATGCGGGCAACTTCGTAGTTGTCTGTCAGGGACCACAATCGACTCTGCAGGAAGACGAAGACATCTTTGCTCGCCGTCTCGATGCCAATGGACAGCCAATAAACGGAGAGTTCATTGTCAACACCTACACTGACAACAGGCAAATTTGCCCGAAAGTGGCTATGAACAAAACCGGTGCGTTTGCCGTCACCTGGGAGCGGCACGAAGTGTACTCATCTTTGGAAGTTACGGGAATCTCCTGCCAGCTCTACGACAGTAACGGCTCGACGATAGGAAACGAAATTCAGGTTGAATCTTTCCTTGGCTGTCGATACCCGGATGTTGCTATGGATGACAACGGCGACTTTACTGTGGTGTGGATGCAGGAAAAAAACGCTTATTACAATTCAAATGTAGTTTTAGCACGCCAATATAATGACGATGGTTCACCGAAGGGACAACCTTTAGAGGTTAGTGTAACCGGTTTTAATACCGTCACAAGGCCTGCCATCGACACGACCGGCAACGGACATTTCGTCGTAGCCTGGAGCAGTCGTCCTAACAACACAGATTACTACAATGTATATGCCCGGCGTTACAAATTTGACGGCACATCATTAACCGATGAGTTTATTGTCAACACCACCCCATCTGTAGCACAACAACGTCCGGCAGCAGCAATGAATAACCAAAGACAATTTGTAATTCTTTGGAATAGCGGACTTGAGCCTAACGAAACAGGCAGGGAGGTATTGGGCCAAAAGTATGATGAATTCTACAATCCTATTGGCGATGAATTTATCATCAACACATATGTCGTTGGTGACCAGCGATACCCGGCTGTGGCGATAAAGCCTGACGGCCGATTTATAGCAGTCTGGCAAAGCGATTATCAGGACGGCTCAGAATACGGCATCTTCGGCGAACTCGGACCAAAAATTGTTGCGGCAGATTTCACTTTCAATGGATTCGTAGATTTTAAAGACTACTGTATCCTTGCCGACGAATGGCTCCATTGGCAGAATCCTCTCAAGGCTGACTTAATCGATGACAACATAATCAACCAAAAGGACCTGGCAGCTTTCTGCAGACAGTACCTCACCTTTCGATGTGACTGCAGCGCAGCCAACTTATACGACGACGGTATTATCAACCTGAAAGATTATTGCCTTTGGGCAAGAGACTGGCAAAGGTTCGGCCCAAGCTCGGCCGGCGATATTGACGGCAACGGTATCAACAATCTTCTCGATTTGTCAGCCCTGAAATCACGTTGGACAGCCGCCTGCGGCGAATAAGTCAACTGCAGGGGTTCTCGTATTTAACGTTTCTAAATTTACGAGCTGTTTTTACCTCGCCTTTTCTCGAAGAAGTCAGTTAGAAGCTTGGAACAGTCCTTTTCCAGAACACCGCTTTCAACCTCAATACTGTGATTTAGTCGTTCATCTCTAACAATATTATACAAGCTTCCGCAGGCCCCTGTTTTTGGGTCACTACAGCCAAAAACCAGCCTGTCGATTCTGGCCAATACCAATGCCCCCGCACACATCGGGCAAGGCTCTAACGTTACATAAATTGTGCAGCCATTTAACCGCCAGCTCTGCAGGGCAGCAGCAGCTTGCGTCAGGGCGATGATCTCAGCGTGAGCAGTGGGGTCTTGAAGCTGCTGCCTTTGATTGTAAGCCTTGGCTATAATTTGCCTCTGATGAACAATTACCGCCCCAATTGGCACATCGCCATTGTCCTCAGCAATTTTAGCCTGCTCAATGGCCAGATGGATGAAATGCTGGTCTTTTTTTTCATTTACCATATTTTGGCTTAAATAACCACCGCAGCAATAAACAACATCAGGGCCGATAGAACAGCAACAATAAAAGTCAGCCTTGACCATTTATTATACTTCACAAGGGCCGGCTGACGATCCTCGAATTCCCAGTAATAGTCATCCAGGTCGGTATTATATTCTCTGCGCAGACCAAACCTTATGTAAAGGTGTGTGATAATGGATATTAAAAAGAGCGGGCCTGCAGTTAGATAAATAATTGTTTCCACGAACAGCTTGCCTCAGTTAAAAAGTAAACCAGTTAGTGCTCTGTCGCAGCTAAATCAATGGATGTCATTTCGAGCAAGCGCAGCGAGCCGAGAAAACTATTCAAAAAGCAGATTTCTCCACTTCGCGTCCCTTATGGACACTTCAGTCGAAATGACTAAAGTGTAAGCCTGTTTTTAGAAACGGCACCAGCTATCTGTATCTTTGCTTATCTTTAGGAACATACCACTGCCAGTACTTCGGCCCTAAGTTGTAAATTTTAACGTTGTTGAATCTCCTGTCGATTGGCCGAAACGTAGGCCGAACAAATAAAAACGTATAGGGCTGCTCTTCGTGTAAAATTCGGTGCAACCGATGATAAAGTTTGTTACGTTCGGCATCATCGAGAGTTTTTCTTGCCTGTTCAATTATAGTATCAGCCTGCGGATTATTGAATCCGACATAATTAGAGCCGCGATTGCCAATCTGTGATGAGTGCCACAGTTGATAATGGTCCTGGAGTATTTCACCTCCCCAGCCCATAACCATTGCATCAAACTTCCTGTCGGTAATTCGGCTTATAACAACCGACCACTCAACCGGCTCAGGCACTACTTCAATACCAACCTTTGCAGCCTGATCCCTTATGAACTTTACCAATCTCTTATACTGAACCTTATCACTTGAATACAGGAATTCGAACCGGAAAGGAGTACCATTTTTGTCTCGCACCCCATCTCCGTCGGTGTCTATCCAGCCTGCTTCATCAAGCAATTGTTTAGCTCGCTCTGGGTCATAAGGCCAGGGTTCGATATTATGGTCGTATTGCGGGCCGTTTATGTAAAATGGCCCGGTGATCATCCGGCCGTATCCCTTTAAAAGCCTGGAAATTATTTCACGGCGGTCAATAATATGAGTCATCGCCAGCCGAACTCGCCTATCGAAAAAAAAAGGCGTGTCCTGATTCCAGCCGATATAGTAAAAAGGGGTGCCGGGAACAAAATAAGAAAGACAATAGAACTCTTTCTTAAATTCTTCGTCCTCGACCAGATCAGCAAACTGGTCAGGCTCGGGTATGATAATATCTACCTGGTGTGAGCGCAGCGCCTGTACGGCAGCGACGGCATTAGTTATAAACTTAAAAACAATTTTCTTTAGTTTCGGCTTCGGACCCCAGTAATTCTCGTTACGCCGGAGCACTATTTTCCTGCCTGTTTCCCATTTTTCAAACACATAGGGCCCGCTGCCAACGGGGTCGGATATTCTTTTATTAAACTCTTCAGGGTCGTCGAACCGGTATATATGCTCCGGGAGTATTCCTATATCCCAGAACGACAAATTTTCAAGAGCCTTAAAATGAGGTCTTTTCATGTAAAATTTCACTATGCGTTCGCTAACTTTAACAGCCTTGTCGACGTCAATATATAAATTTGCAATGTTGGCGGCATCCACTTTCGGATTAACAATAG
This sequence comes from Sedimentisphaerales bacterium, assembly GCA_016935195.1. Lineage (GTDB taxonomy): Bacteria > Planctomycetota > Phycisphaerae > Sedimentisphaerales > Anaerobacaceae > JAFGRL01. The sequence continues at coordinate 2,466 of JAFGRL010000104.1, read as the reverse complement.
TTTCATACGTAAAAATAACATCGTCGGCAGTAACCGGATGGCCGTCGGAAAAGTGTATATCGTCTCTAAGGTCAAAAGTTATCTGGATTCCATCGCTGGAAACCTCGTAGCTTTCTGCAAGCCAGGGTTCGAGTTTGATTTCGTTGTAATCATAAAACAGAAGCGGCTCAAAAATATAGGGTACCGTAAGCCATCTCGCGTATATGTCGTTTTCTGTGGAAATCTGGCTCAACGTCTTTGGTTCAACACGAAACGCCCACACGAGCCAGTCGCCTTCATCGCCGGGATATTCCTGGTCTGCTGTGCTTCTGGCTTTTCGAATTGTTTGCCGGCTCGGCCTTTCCCTGCCCTGCAAAATATCATCAAGCCGATTGAGTGCTCGATAAAATCGGTCGGATTGGACCATTGAAAAGATTTGCAAAAAGATAATTACTACGAGCAGCAAAAAAATGAAAAACCCAACGATTCTGCCCCGGCCGTTCATCAAATCAAACCTCCCTGCTTCTGGTAATACATAAGATGACAAGAAAAGATTAGAAACCACTTGCTCAGATACCAACAGCCCTGTGCGCTAAAGCTATTTTGCGGTCTCTGATTTAGCTGAGACATTTTCCAAAGGCTCCGACAATGGTATCGGCCCTGCCATCGCGCCGCCATCCGAATCCTGGCCATAGTCAAAAGCGAATTTCACCGCCAGTGCACCCGCTTTATTTTCCTCCCCCAATATCCTGTTATGCTCCCGCCAAAGCCCTTCGAAATCGTCCTGCTCGACAGCCTTTTTTATAGTTGTCTGAGGCATTCCTAACAATCGCCAGATGCAGCAATTTTCTATCTCCACCAATACCGAAGCCAGGTAACCTTTTTGCTTTTCACTCAGATTTTGCTGCCCCTTTATATATCGCTGCAATACGTATGAATACAACTGAGCAAACCGACGGGTAAAAGCTGCTGTTTGGCCTTTTTGTGAAGAAATTTTCTCATACAGCGATTTCAAAATGGAAATTTCCAGAAGCTCATATTTTACCGTCCAATTCGCATATTCACTTATGCGTTTATCGGCAATTTTAATCAGAAGCTCATCAGCCTGCCTTGTTTCAAGACCGGCAACAAAATCCACCATCAGGCCTGTTATTTCAGGACTTGCTTTGGCAACCAAATTCCCAAATTTTTCTATTATTCTTTTAGCTAAGTCAGGATTATCAACCTGTGAGGAATTCAACTGACGCCGAATGGCGGGATTAGTCAGCGAATGAACTGCCCAATAGCAGACCAACGGATTGTGATTATCCAGCGCCCCGATAGATAAATCCGCCAATCGCAGCTCTTCGATACGGTCAGTTAAAATTAGAAGATTAACGAGAACCTTAACCTTACGCTGCTCATCCGTAATGGCCCAAGCTTGTCTAAGCGCCTCCGATATGTGCCGGTAGGAAGACTGAAGAAACTGCACTCTATACTGACCCTGGTCGGCGTTTTCCGAGTTTTTCCTCGCTACGATTATAGTACGAGTCTTCGCTATCGATGTAAAATCTGTGGCGTTAACCAACTCCTGAACGGCCTCGGCGACAAAATCATCGATGACCTGCAAATCCGTATCTTCGAGCAGTCCCTTGGCCCTAACCTGGTCGATATCTGTCGTGCTAACAGCAAAAGATACACCTGCATTAAGCAAAATCGACACTGAAAGAAAAGTAGTTATAATTACCCACCGTAATTTCATTCCGGACGCCCTTGACTACAAAACTTAAAATTAATTTCCCTCGCTCCAAACATTGCCTAATTTAACTGACAAACCCATTCTTGTCAAGCCTATTCGGGATAGGCTTGATTGACGTTTTTCGCGGTTTACAGAAGCTTCTCCATCTAAAACCAAACAGCGTTCCCGACAAAACCAGGCCGTTTGATTCTGCTTCATTCAACGCTTGATATTCTAACCAGGAGTGCTGACTATTTCATAAGTGACTTGACTTTGGCCGGATCGGCCTCTAACTCCACGTGCCCGCAGTCAATACACGTCAGGGCTCTGACAGAAACCCCACTGGTATGTACTGTCAAAACCTTAGCACCTTTTGGCTTAAAATAAACCAGACCCGTCGACTGAAAGGAGCCAGCCACCATGTTACTGCCGCCACATCTTAAGCATTTTTTCTGCTCATCCATAACTCAACCTCTCTTATAAAACGCCAACTAAAGCCAATTCAGCACTAAAAACCGCCCTTACGTCTTATAATCGTCATAACATGCAGATTCTCTACACAATTTTAGGCATCCGGACCTGCGGACTTGTAAAACAGGGAATTGACCACCAGCTCCTTTGTAATTCGAAAAAATACGGGTAAGTGTGGCAGGGGCACCGCGGACGGCCAGTGTCTTTATAGCCTTACCGATGGATTGCACATCTCTACATTGCAGTTTTACAAATTTCCCGGGAAGCTGACGCTGATCTATCAGCTCAATAAAACCATC
>JAFGRL010000013.1 GCA_016935195.1 Sedimentisphaerales bacterium | reverse complement strand
GAAGATATCGACAATGCCCCGGAAGAAAGGGAGCGTGGTGTTACAATAAATACTGCGCACATAGAATACGAAACTGCCAATCGCCATTATGCCCATGTCGATTGCCCAGGGCACGCTGACTACATTAAAAACATGATTACCGGGGCGGCCCAGATGGATGGGGCTATTTTGGTAGTAGCAGCCGGTGATGGTCCTATGCCCCAGACGCGCGAACATATCCTTCTTGCACGTCAGGTAAATGTGCCGTATATCGTGGTTTTCCTGAACAAAGTGGACCAGGTTGACGATCCGGAACTTATCGATTTGGTCGAACTCGAAACAAGAGACCTGTTGAATAAATATGAATTCCCGGGGGACGACATTCCCATAATTAGAGGATCAGCCCTTGCCGCAATGGAAGCAGAAGGAAAGAACGATGAGGCATGTAAGTGTATTGACGAGCTGATGGCGGCGGTCGATGATTATTTCCCGCTTCCTCAGCGTGATGTTGACAAGCCGTTTCTTATGCCGGTCGAGGATGTTTTCAGCATTAAAGGCCGCGGCACTGTCGGAACCGGCCGTGTTGAGCGAGGTATGGTACATACCGGTGAAGAGATCGAGGTCGTCGGGCTTTCGAAAGAAATTCGCAAGACCGTCGTTACCGGAGTGGAGATGTTTAATAAAACCCTCGATGAGGGCCAGGCCGGCGATAATATTGGTCTGCTTTTGAGAGGCGTCGAAAAGAAGGAATTGGAGCGGGGGCAGGTTGTCGCGGCTCCCGGTAGCATTACGCCACATACCAGGTTTCATGCTGAAGTCTATGTTCTAACCAAGGAGGAAGGTGGTCGGCATACGCCGTTCTTCGCAGGATATAAACCACAATTTTACTTCAGAACAACTGATATAACCGGCGCTGTTCATGCACTAATGAGCAGGGAAGGAAAGAGTGCTGAGATGTGTATGCCTGGTGATAACATCGCGATGGACGTGGAGATTATTGCCCCAATCGCAATGGAAGAAGGTCTTCGCTTTGCTATTCGCGAAGGCGGCCGAACAGTCGGGGCTGGTGTAGTAACGAAGATTATTGAATAAAATCTATCAAAATAACTTTCTGGAACCTGCGTGCGTCAAAAAAAAGGTGTTAAAACCAGCCAAACATATCCAGGCGAGTATCTGGAATTGTAACCAGATTGTATGTAATTAGCCCTGCTTGGTTGGGACGAATCTTATGGCTAAAAAGAAAAGTAAAAGGGAATATGTCTGGCTTGAATGCAGTGATTGCAACAGCAGAAACTATCGCACGAGCGTCAGTGTAGCGGAAGGAACGCCGAAAATAAAACTCAAAAAATTCTGTAAAAATGAACGCAAGCACACCGTTCACAAGATACGGCGCAAGTAACTAAACGCCGCAGAGTACATATTTTGGCGTATAAGCAATTGCAGATACTAAACAAAAAATGACAAATGGTCAATCGAATAGGCCAGTAGCTCAACTGGCAGAGCGTCGGTCTCCAAAACCGAAGGTTGGGGGTTCGATCCCTCCCTGGCCTGTTATATAGTATGAAGCAGGGTGAGAGACTAATAGTTTCGTTCCTGTTAATGATATGAGGTCGATATGGTTTTTAATATATACAAACGTGGTCAGGGTAAATATACGAGACTCTGCAGTGCTTTTGCCATAGCGATAATTGCGGGATTGGGTTGTTTGCAGCTTTACAAGAAATTGCAGGCCGCAGACCTGGGTTTGTGGGTCGAGACTATGGTTCCTGCCGGTTTGTTTGTTGTTTTGGCCCTTTTAAGTTTCTGGTTAGTTAATAAACAGTCATTTGCTGATTTTTTGATTGCTGCTGAAGGTGAAATGAAAAAAGTTAGCTGGTCAAGCAGGCAGGAAATAGCTGTATCGACGTTTATAGTTATTGTGGTTGTCATTTCGATGGCAATCCTTCTTGGGACTACAGATCTTGGTTTTAGGACGTTGTTTACGTGGCTTCTGGGCTAAATCATATCTCGAAAGGGATATAATTTAAGGTGTTATTATGCAGTGGTACGTTTTACGAGTTGCATCGAATAAGGAAGTGCAAGTCAAAGATGCGCTTATCCAGAAAGTAAAAAAGGAGGGCTTGACGGATATTATCGGCAGGATAGAAGTTCCTATCGACAGGATAAAACGTATCCGCGGCAGTAAACAGATGGTTCAGACAAAACCGAAGTATCGCGGCTACGTTTTTATGGAAATGGAGTCGACGGAAGATGGCAGGGTGCCGGAAAAAGCCTGGTTCATGATAAAGGGAACATCCGGAGTAGGGGATTTTATCGGCACGGAAGGATTTCCAACCGCGATGCGAGACACTGAGGTTGCCAAGATGCTCGATGAAGCAGAAAAGCCCGAAGCAGCACCAAGCATCAGAGTCGAGTTCAAAAAGGGTGATATGATTAAGATTAGGGAAGGAGCATTTGAAAACTTTGAAGGCGTTGTCGATTCGATTGACCCTGAGCGGGGCATTGTTAAGGTAATTGTTTCGATTTTCGGTAGGAGTACTCCTCTGGACATAGAATATTGGCAGATTGAGAAGGCGTAAATCATAACTCTTTCCTAAAAAAAGTAACAAGAGATCAAGAGATATAGCTTATGGCGAAAGAAATTACAGCAAAAATTAAATTGCAGGCAAAAGGCGGGCAGGCAACTCCGGCTCCGCCGGTAGGACCAGCTTTAGGTCAGCACGGAGTGAATATTGGCCAGTTCGTTTCGCAGTTCAATGAACGAACGAAAAATCTGAACGGAACCATCGTGCCGGTCATAATAACCGTTTATGAGGACAAAAGTTTTACATTTGAGGTGAAAAGTCCTCCGGCGGCAGTGTTGTTGAAACAGGCGGCAGAAATTGCGAAGGGTAGTGGAGTGCCGAATAGAGAGAAGGTAGGTAAAGTAACCGCTGAGCAGGTGAGAAAAATAGCCGAGACCAAGTTCAATGATTTGAATGCGTATGACCTGGATCAGGCGGAAAAAATAATACGAGGTACCGCACGAAGTATGGGTGTGGAGATAATTGATTAATCGAAGAACTTGTACATGATACGAGATAAAAGCTATGCGAGTTAGAAGCAAAAGATATAAGCAGGAATCGGGGCAATTAAACAGCAAAGAGGCTTTGAGTTTGACTGAAGCTGTCGAAAAGATTAAGTCATTTAAATCTACAAAATTTGATCAGAGTATTGAATGCGTGATACAGTTGGGAATCGATCCTAAACAGGCCGATCAATTAGTAAGAGGCTCGATATCCCTGCCTAACGGGATAGGTAAGCAGAAAAAAGTTATCGCGTTCTGTGAGGATTCGGATGTTGAGGCAGCACGAAATGCCGGCGCAGTCGAGGCTGGCTGCGATGATCTGATTAAAAAAGTTACTGACGGCTGGATGGATTTTGATGTTGCTATCGCCTCGCCGAAGGTAATGGGTAAAGTTGGTAAACTCGGTCGCGTGCTTGGGCCCCAGGGGAAGATGCCGTCTCCCAAGAACGGTACTATTACTACGGATGTGGCAAGCGCAGTAGCTGAATTTGCAGCAGGGAAAGTCGAGTTTAAAAATGATACCGGCGGAAATGTCCACGTAGTGATTGGAAAACAAAGCTTCACAACCGAAAAACTTGTAGAGAATTTTGAGGCGTTTGTGTCACATATAAAGAAGATTAAGCCGGCGACTGCCAAAGGTACATACATAAAAAAAATGTGTATATCTGCGACAATGAGTCCCGGCGTAACAGTTAATTACTGATTATTGAGTTATTGACAACACGGCTACAAATGCGGGATATGCAAAATGAGTAAATATGTAAAAGAGCTATTACAGTCAGAGCTGGAAAATAAAATTGTCGGTGAGAACATCAAAGATTTTGTGGTTATTAAGACCATGGGTGTTGGGGGAGTTGACAATAATATAATGCGGGGCGAACTCAAAGAAAAGAATATCAGAATATCAGTTGTTAAAAACTCGCTATTTAAAAAAGCATTGAGCAATCAAAAGATGGAACAAGCGGCAACGCTTTTCAGCGGCCCCTGTACAATTGCTTACGGCGGTGATAGTATCGTTGATGTGGCAAAAGAAATGGTCGATTGGGTCAAGAAAGTTCCGGCAATTGAGATTAAGGGGGCTTTTCTCGATGGCATGGCTTTGGATTCCAAAGCCGCAGAGAATCTTTCGAATATGCCGACGAGAGCGGAGTTACTGGGTGAAATTGTCAACTTGACACAATCAGTAGCGAGACGATTGTCAGCAATCATAGGTGCTCCTGCAGGGGTAATTGCAGGTTGCATAGAGAAGATTGCAGAAACGGGTGAGAAACAAGCAGCGTAAAAAAAATACGAAATTGCCTGTGTGGTTGTCCCTGTTTTTTAAAGGGGTTAAACGGAACGGCGTAGTTTCGGCTACCGCCGGGCATTAAGTAACAGGAGTTAATAGAAATGTCAGAAGAACAAGTAAATGAAGCCACAGAACAGTCAGAAGCAAAAGAGGAAAAACCTGCTAAAGATACAAAAAAATGGAGCAGCGACATTAAGAAGATTGGCGATAAAATAGTCGCCCTGACACTGATGCAAGCCAAGGAATTAGGCGACTATCTCAAAGAAGAATATGGTATCGAGCCGGCCGCCGGCGGCGCCGTTGTTATGGCAGGCCCAGCCGCTCAAGGCCAGACTGAAGTGCAAGAGGAGAAAACCAGCTTCGACGTAATTCTCAAAGAATTCGGGGATAAGAAGATTCAGGTTATCAAGGAAGTAAGAGCATTGACAGGATTGGGACTGAAGGAAGCCAAAGAGCTTGTGGAAAGCGTACCCAAGCCTATCAAAGAGGGCCTGAGTAAAGAAGATGCTGAAGCAGCTCAAAAGAAGCTTGAAGCTGTTGGTGCCGTAGTTGAATTAGCGTGAGTTGGATTAAAACTATACGCTTGTCTTTGCAGGGCACTAAGGTTTGGATTGCCTTGTAAGACTGTTTTTATTAGGGCATTTGTGGCATTTAATGCTGGAGATTAGTAATGCGTGAGACTATTGCAGGCCAAATCGCTCGTGTTTTTGGACGAGTAAGCGACGCCGTAGGAATTCCGGATTTAGTGGCAATACAGAGAAGTAGTTACGATCACTTTCTGCAAAGGGACGTAGCGCCAACGAAAAGAAAGTGTGCCGGGCTCGAGGCCCTTTTCCAGGAGACTTTTCCTATCGAGAGCTATGATAAGAAAATGCTTTTGGAATATCTCTACTACGAGCTGGAAAAGCCGCATTATACCCCTATGCAGTGCAGGCAGCTAAGACTGACCTATGGCTACCCTCTGAAAATCTGGTGCAGATTGCGCAGCAAGGAGGGCGAAGATTTGGCTGAGCAGGCAATGTATCTTGGT
>JAFGRL010000103.1 GCA_016935195.1 Sedimentisphaerales bacterium | reverse complement strand
TTGTACCCGCCGTTTTCGATGAGGCCGATGGTCTGGCGTGTGACGCTTACTTTTTTCGCTAGTTCGGCCTGCGTGAGGTTATGCTCCACTCGGGCCAATTTTAACTTGATTCTTGGGTTCACTTTGACTCCTTCGTGACATTTTTATATGGCATAAGGCAATACATAGCTTACATATAGTAATATATAACTACCATAATGTCAAGTATATTTTGCACGAAAAATACGGCATGATACGTAAATCTTTATTTAGACAAGACTTGCAAGTAAAATTTTTGTAAAAATTAAAATCATGGGAACAAAAACAAATGATTTGGTTGCCCAAGTATAGTCCTGAATTAAATTTAATTGAAGAACTCTGGGGCTACTTGAAAAGGGCAGCTTTGAATAACTCTTTTTATGGTGACATGGTGTCTCTGGAAGCAGCAGTCGATGATGCTTTCAGAGAACTACAGCAACATCCGGAGACAGCGCTGTCTCTGGCGTACAAAACTTCAAAAAACTTACGTAAAAGCGTTTAGATGGTCATGGTTAAATGATTTTACCTACAATATGATTTATTTTATTTCAGTTTTAGATAAAACCTGCTTTGCCATTTGATGACAGGAATGTTTGTCGTCAGGTTCCATCTTACAGATTTTATGGGCCAATTCCTGGGCTTTTTGCATATTGTTTTCTTTTGATAACTGATGCATAACAATAGCCATCGCATGGATTTCGTTCGGATTCTCCTCGAAAGTTTGCCGGGCATAATTATACGCGACTTCGGGTTTATGAATTCCCAACGCATAAAGCACAACAAGATGTCTGCCGACAAATCGGTTCTGTGGATCACTTGATAACATCATAAAATCTGCAAACTCGGTGATAAACTGATTGGCCAATTCTTTCTGACCAGTCAAATAGAACAGCGTCGCGATGTTTTTGCGCAGATTCAGACTGTTTCGGCTGAATGGCTGCTCGCACAACTCCAGCATCCGCAGCATCGAAAAAATCATCACCTTTATATTTTTCTCCTGTATTGCTTGTTCATATTGTTTTTTGTAGTGTACATATCCTTCTTTTCGTGTTTGAAAGTTTTGATATTTCTCAAATCGCTTTCTTAAATCCTCACCGGTAACTTTCTGGATTACTGAGTATAAAGAGTCAGTATTTTTATCTTCCAAATCTTTGTACTGAACAATGATTTTCTTAATGATTTCAATTCCATATACATCCGCCAGTCGTTTTGCTTCCTGAGTTGCAAAACAATAACGCGCAAAATTGAACCTGTTTTCTTTTTCGAGTGGACATTTACCCATAAATGAAAACAATGCAAACTGGGCACTCATCCAGTACTTAAGATTCAACTGGTTTTCGAGTTCCTTGTATGGTTCGGCCGAATAACTTGCTATGAAGGTATCTGCCCCTTCCTGAGAATAATGACGAAGAAGGACATTGTGTGTAATAGTATTAGCAAAACCATCAGTAAACCAGCGTTTATACGGATCTCCACTCCTCATCTGTCTAACAATGGCAAGTTCAGCAATTTCATGAATGCCAATATATTCAAGATGTACAGGAGCTTCGCTTGTTGCCTCTAAGAGCATTGAAAAGATCCTCTGTATTTCATGTATTTCAACCTCAAATTTTTCCACAGAAGAAAATGGTAAAAGATTTTCTGATTGTTCTAGGGGATTGTTAGATTCTGAGCTAAATCCAAGTTTGTATTCTGCCGTATCGGTCTCTTTATCATAGAAGAGATTTGGTAGTATACCCCCAGCTCGTAGATAATCCTTGGAAGTGGATTGGAGAACTAGATAGAAAACTTTTTCTTTTCCTACAAAGGTGTTAGGTATCGAGGGGAATGCTTTTATCAAACCATCGAACTTTTTCTTTAGAAAGGCTGTAAGGTCATCATTCCCTCCCACGATATTATTTATATCATCTATAATTGCATTTTTCAGAGATACCATTTTATACATTGGTATCTGTTTCTGTGCTCTGCTTTCAGCAATTGTTTTTTTGTGATTTTTGTACTCTTTTATAAATACTGGCAGCTTTTCTTCAAAGCAGGCTTCATAATAAATGATCGCACTTTCAATGGTTGTTTTCTTTAGCCCCATTTTTTCATAAAAAGGGGGATCGTCTGCACCCCATAGAGGAATACTGTTCAGACACATACACCAACAAAAGACAAAAATCTCTTTTTTCATAATATACTCATTTTATACTCATTCATATTTTACCACAAAGGAAATCAAAACTGAACTTATATATGTAACTACCTTGCAGCTGTGATAAGGGCAAGACTCACAAAAAACTATTTGGACTCCTGATTTTTAATCCACATTAAACTACTCTCAAAATCAAGAACAACCGAAGTATCCTTAAAAGTCCAGATACTAATGTAGCCTCGCATATCTTTTTCTAAGTAAGGTGTATCCTCGGGCAAAATCATAACTTCAGCATTTTTAATCACAACATTACCCACGCTAAGGGTCTTTATGATGGCTTTACTACAGGACAAAGAGTCATGCATAAATGATACAAACTTACTATTTTGGGTTGTTGAAATTACTCTGTTTCGAATTTTCTCCCAAGTATCAGTCATTAAAACCGTCCCTGCTCCTGCGGTATCAAAAGCAATATTACAAATCTCTTCTGCTATAGGGATATCTACCATAATCCTTTCGCTTTTCGATGACCCTATCTCCTGCAAAGTGAATGGATAATGGGTCCATTCTGTTGGTTCTTCCGGAAGGAAAGATTGATCATATGAAAACTCAAGTTGCCTCTTCGTATTATCAAAACGAATATACCGAAATCGTGACATTAAAGAAAGACCAAGGAGCAAATCTTTATCTTGATATAGAGTGAGTCCGAATAGTTGCATTTCCATATGCCACGGTAAATAAGCACAACAAGGTTTCTCGATAGTCAACTCGCCAATTTTTAACTGTGGTAGAAAGCACAAGCTGTGTTGGTGTCTCTTTTCAGCAGATAAAGTTTTTTGTTTACTTGTAACAGCTTTATTCAACACAATCCCCAAGTCATTCTCTTTAGCAACGACATCGTTCACAATAATCTCGGCACCCGGAAACCCACTATCTATCACAACCGGATATTCTTTACCATTTGATAACATACCTGATACTACAGCTTTTTTTGTATAGTCTTTCAGGTAGTTCACACGACAAGGTTTTTCTAAGACAATTTTGCTTGAACGACACTTGATGAACCTCTTGTTGGGGTCATTGTCTAACTCTATTATTTCAAAGGGACTATCATTGAAATTGGGATCTATTAGAATTAGACAGATACATTTTGGGTGCTTTGCTTCAGCATACTTAAGCTCGCATCCGGAAAAAGTGGTTAGTATTAGCAAAGAATACAATACCAACAATACACCAGCAACTTGTCTCTGCATTATTAATCCCCTTAAAATATTTCTGAGTAAAAATTAAGCCTTCAATATCTTATGGCTATTAAAGCTCTTTAGCCAGATATGTTTTTTCCACCCTCCTGAACCTGTTTTCTTTGAAAAGAGGCCAAGTTTAACTACCCTATCTGGATTTGTTTTTTTAAGACCTTGTGTAAAGGGGATACATAGTTTGACGCCGGCAAGAGTAATACCGGAATGATATATGCCGCTGGCGACTACAGAGCTAAGCGACAAGCAAGTGCCTTATAGAACACCTTGCCTTAAAGTACGGCTACACGATATAAATTACTTTCCGATGCAGAACCGGCTGAATATCCGCTCAAGGATCTGCTCATCCAGGTGCTGCTGTTGAATAAGCGAGACCGAACCAATTGCTGCCCGCAGCATCATCGCAGCGATTTCGCCGTTGTCCTGCTCTAATTCTCCAATTGCCTGTTCGATATTTTCGATTGCTTCGGTAACAGCACTTTTGTGCCTTGCGGTAAGTGCAACGTGGCTGCTCGAAGCCTCTGTAAATGTCGGCATGGCAGAATCCGAGGCTTTGCCGGTTGCAAACCGAATCAACCCGGCATCAATCTTTTGGCGAAGACCTTCCAACCCGGCATCTGTTCGGGCACTTATTGCAAAAACACCACTTTTGAACAGAACGTTTAGCTGTTCGACTCGACGGGGCAATAAGTCATCAGCGACAAGGTCGGACTTTGTGGCAACGGCTATTACGGCATTGGGCTTAATAAGCTCTCGCAGATTAATATCAACAGTCCATTGGTCAGCGGTTTTTTTCGATAGGTCAACACAAAAAACAACTATAGCGGCATTGTTAAGTGCCTCAACTGCTGCCTGCTGTGCCAGCTCATCAATAATGCCTTTAGGCTCAGGGATTAAACCGGCACAGTCGAATAAAACGCACCTGCAATGCTGTAGTGTTAAAATCCCTGTTAACACATCTCTTGTTGTCCTGGGCTGCTCTGCAACAATACTCCTTTCCCGGCCGAGCAATTTGTTCGTAAGAGTGCTCTTGCCGGCATTTGGAGCACCTGCAATACCTACTGCGGGCAAATCAATTACCGATTCGTAACTTATACTGCCGGCAAGGAGCTTCTGTAATTGTTTTTTTACAGTTTCAAGCCTTTCTATAGAATCTTTTGGTGATACCAGTTCGATATCCTCCGTGCTGAAATCCAGCTCAACTTCGATTGCACCGAGTACATCCAACAAAGTTAAACGGATGTTGTCTGTCATCGTTGCTAACTTTCCTTTGAGAAGTTGCTGGGCCGCAGAAAGCTGCAGGCGGGCCGAGCAGGTAATAACCTCATTGACAGCCTCAGCCTGTGTCAGGTCTATCTTTCCGTGAAGATAGGCCCGTGCGGTGAATTCACCAGGCTCAGCAGGGCGAAGTCCATTTGTTAAAAGCCGGCCAAGGATGGCTTCTGTCAGGGCCTGGTTGGAATCAAGATGAATCTCAATAATATCTTCGCCTGTGTAGGAATTGGGAGCCTGGAATACATACAATGCAGCATCAATTTTTAAGTCTTTGTCAATGATGATAAACCCGGGCACAATGATGTTGCCCTTGCGTGGTATGGCCTCTTCGAATATCTGACCTGTTGCTTTGAATGCCTGGGGTCCGCTTATTCTGATAATCACCCTCCGGCCAGAGCCCGGAGAACTAACGGCGACGATGGTATCACTGACGTTGTACATCGTTGTTTTGGGATAAGAGCATTATTTTTAGTTAGAAGTTTGTAACAAAACCTTTTCGTCATTGCGAGGAGGCCGAAGGCCGACGTGGCAATCTCTTGTTTGTAAGAGTCTTAGATTGCTTCGCTCCTTCGACTTTGCTTAGGACAGGTTCGCTCGCAATGACAGCATATGGGCTTTTGTGGTCATTGCAAGCCCCAAAAGGGCGTGGCAATCTCAAAACATCTATCAGTTTGAGTTAGTTAAAACTGTTTGTAGAACGGCTTTGGTTTTTTCTTTTTGGCCTTGCCGCCTGCTTTGCTCGTTGTAGCTACCAGTCCCGTTGATTCTGTCATTTCCCTCTGGTGTATATGTTTTCTAATAATGTATTGCTCGATGACTCCTGCGAAAGTGCTTGCCATAATGTAAAGGTTCAGGCCCGACGGTGCCTTGTATAAAAAAATCGGGAACATTATTGGCATCATAATCATCATCATTTTCTGCTGCTGGGCCATCTGCGGATTGGAGGCCTCGGCAGCCTGCTTCGGCATAAGTTTCTGCTGCATATAGAAGGCAATACCCATAAGAATGGGCAGAAGGTTAAAAGATTCTATCGCACCAAATATAGGCAGCTTAATCGCCGAAAACCTGATAAGGGCATCGGGGGCAGAAAGGTCTGTAATCCAGAACGGCAAAAAAGGCGCTCCTCGCAGCGCAATGCTGGCATATATCGCACTGTATAGAGATATCCAGATAGGCATCTGAACAAACATCGGCAGCATACCCATTACCGGGGTCATTGGGGACAGTCCCTGCTCTTTTTGATAGGCCAAAATGCGTTTGTTCATTTCCATATGATTTTTTGCATACTTTTTTCTAATTTCCTGAACTTCGGGTGCACTTAAAACCTTGCTGAATTTGTTCATTGATACCTGGCTCTTTTTCGTAAGCGGGTGCAGTACCATCCGAATCAAAAACACCAGTATGATAATTGCCACGCCGTAGTTGCCGATGAAGCTATACAGCCAGTTCATAAATCCCAGAATTGCAAAGGCCAGGGGACTGATGATGCTGGCCGGGCAGCAACAGCAGGGCATAAATGTTATTGTGTGTATAAAGCCGAGCTTTTTGTAAAGCTCATCTGAATAAAAGACATCCTTGTCCTTAGGCCCTATGTACAATTGAAAGTTGTATGTTTTGGCATTATTGGTCTGACTTGAGGGAGAAATAGTGCACTGGGCAATCTTAAACTCTATGCCGACTGTCTCATCGCCGCTGTTACCAGGCTGGTCACCATCAGGATTATAGAAAAATGCAAGCTTATCAGCTATCCAGTCGCAGTTTTCCTGCTCTTTGTCAGGCATTGGTCTTGCTATGGCCGCAAAATATTTATTTGCCACCGCAGCCCATAAAAATTTGGCGCCGGCGTGTTGGGCCGGCAGGTTTCGGCCTATCCGTAGCTCTTGTTTTGCATTGCTGATTTGGACCTTGTCCCCACTTCTTAAAGCCTGTTCGTAGTTATAGGAACTTTTTTTCAAATCAACCTTTTTACTAAAAAACGAGCTTCGTAAATCCTTTCTTGATGAAACTATTTCACCGCTTGAAGTTACAAAACCACCGATGACATTTCTCATATCACTTCTGATTGCTTCGCGATCAATTCCTGTCGGGCCGGTGAGATTGAATTGCACCTTCTGCTCAACGTTACTAAGATTTTCTACGGTTAAACTGCAATCCAAATGATAACTGCCGGCACTTACAGTGTAGGTTTTGGTCAGTTTGATAATCGGCTCAGCGGCTGACATATCTTTGATGACTGCCTCAAAACGAGCGGTTTGAGTTCCAAGATAATCTTTTTCGATGCCAAGGCTTTTCCAGTTCAACCTATCGAGTCGCAATTGCAACTGCTGGTCAACAAAGACAAACTCTTTATTCGCCATTGTCTTAATTTCTTTGCCATTTTGAAGCTGAACGGTTGAAAGAAGTGTTAAGGGCTGAGGATTTTCATAATTTCGGTCATCAAATTCGCTGAAGGTAGCTTTGTTAATTGCGGCACCTTTTGAAGTTAGTTCTATCTCGAACTTGAAGCCGCTTTTTTTATCGAGCGATCCGAGTCTGATAGTCTTATGACCTGCGCCAAAGGCTTGATAATTGATAAGTTCTGCCGGTACGAATTTTGGCAGCTCATCTGCTGCTTCAACGTTAACGGCTTTAGGAGCAGTTTTTTGCAGGAGGATGCAGGCTTTTTCGGAAGTTTGCCGGCTGGTGAAAATCCCCGACTCTACCACGAGATAGCCGCAGAATACCACAAAACTTACAACAAAAAAAATTAGAAAATTTTTTGACGTATTCATTTAGTTTTTATGGACCTTTCTAAAACCAGGCTTTTTCGGCAAGCCATAATATTCCTACTTTCCCTCGCGGAGCCGTTCAGCCTGGAAGTTGTCAATTCTTTCTATCGCTCTTATTTTCTCTGCGGTGGTCGCGAAATCATACTCAAGTCTTACAAAGTGCACTTCATTCTCTTCTACATAGACGTAACTGGCACGGTTATCCTTATCTCGCGGCTGGCCCACCGAACCGATGTTAATAATAGCCTTTTCATCTTGTACTATGGGGTAGACATCGCCGAGCTCGTCCGGCAGGTAGAAGTCCGGCTCATCAAGAAATACACCGGGCAGATGCGTGTGCCCCACAAAACAGATATGTTTAACCCGCTCAAACAGCATACTAACCTTTACCGGATTGGTATAGACATCATCAGGAAAGATATATTCGTTTACAGGCCTTCTTGGCGAGGCGTGCACAAAATCTATAACAGCATCGGTTGAGCCCAGATTTACCTCGAATGTGCGGCGCATCGGCAACTCTCCCAGGAACCTCCAGTGTTTTTCCCGACGGGCCTTTTGTCTTTCTGTCTCAAGCACATCCCGCGTCCAGAAGCTTGCCTGCTCGGCTCCATAGTTAAAATTGGTAGGCTCGTAAAAAACAGCATAGTCGTGATTGCCCAACATACACCACTTGGTTTTTTCTATTACAAGGTCGAGACATTCTTTGGGGTCCGGACCATAGCCAACAACATCGCCAAGGCAGTAAATTGTTTTTATCCCGTGCTCGGCAATATCATTCAGAACAGTCGTCAGGGCTTCTAGATTAGAATGAATATCACTTATAACTGCAAACATAACCCACAATATACCTTATATAAGTCCTTATTTAAAGTTTTACTGCGACATACAAAAATCCCGGAAAAAAGCTTAATAGCAAAAAACTTATGAAAAAGCCAGCATAATTGTTAACTTTTCTAAGAAGCAACCCTTAGATATTGGCCGTAAACTGCAGAAAGTCGTGCTCAACAGCCAGATGAGTTGTTTTCAGCAATCCAGAAAGCGTGGGCTAAACAATTACCGGATGTGGGCTTTGAGATTATGTCTAAATGTGCGGAAATGAGTCTTTATATCAATAACCACATCGCCAGCAGGTAAAACACGATCGTCAGCGCTGCCGTTATTGGAACGGTTACCATCCATGAGATAAAGATAGAGCCAACTACCTTTCGGTCAATACCGGTGATACCACGAGCAAGCCCCACGCCAATTATCGCCCCAACAAGTGTGTGAGTGGTAGATATTGGCAGGCCCATCTTCGAGCATGCCAATACGGTTACCATACCAGCCAGGTCAGCGGCAACTCCACGCGACGGCGTAATCTCGGTAACCTTTGTCCCAACCACGCGCATTACTCTGTATCCGAACGTAGCCAGGCCAATAGCGATACCGATGCCGCCAAGGACTAAAAAGCGTATATCTACTGCTATTTTCCCAGGCACAGAGTTGGTCCTGACTATTTCAGCAACTGTCGCCAAGGGCCCGACCGCATTGGCTACATCATTGGCACCGTGCGCAAAAGCAACTGTACACGAGGTGATAATTACCAGCACGGCAAAGATTTTCTCAACCTTGGCGAGCTGTTGTTCGACAGGTAATTCACTGCTGCGACTACGGTTTTTTTTGATAAGTAAATTTGAAACCCAGGCAGCTACAGACCCAACCCCAATACTTAGAACAACAGATGTGCAGCTTCCCAAATCCAGATGAATATTTTTCAGGCCCTTGTAAATGATTGCCAAAGTCATCACAGTAAAGGTGAAAAAGACACAGATTGGCACGCCTTTCCGCGCTGCCGCCGCAGGTTTTTCTACTGACAGTATGTGGCGCGATATCAGCCTGAATATAATGTAAGCCAGTACGCCGCCTGCTAATGGTGAGATGAACCAACTGGCTACAATCTGGGCCAGTTTCCACCAGTAAATGTGCCCGAAACCGGCTTTTAGTATTCCGAAGCCTACGATAGCACCGACAATGGAGTGTGTGGTAGAAACCGGCATGCCGAAATAGGAAGCCAGGTTCAGCCACACAGCCGCAGCCAGCATCGCACAGATCATACCGTAGGCAAGTATATGCGGGTCATGGGTAAAGGCCTGGGTATCTATTATCCCTTTGCGGACAGTCTCTGTAACGTGACTGCCGACAAGCACAGCCCCCAAAAAATTGCACACTCCGGCAAGGACCACAGCCCAGAAGATAGTCAGGGCTTTTGAGCCAACCGCATCAGCCATTGAGTTGGCCACGTCATTGGCACCTATATTCCAGGCCATATAGGCAGCAACTACAATGGCTGTGATAACAAGTGCTTCCATAGATACAGGATTTCTTATGCTGAGAGCATATATTATTTTTTGCGAATAATCAGTCGAAGATACTTGGCCGCTTTCTCAGCGTTGTTTGACACCCTGCTGAGGGTTTTACAATACTTATCGAGAAAAAAAATGGTGATTGGGTCGAGCTTATCTTCCATTCCATAAAAATGCCGAGCGAAGTCCATTTCGATGAGATCGGCCTGCCATTCTTCCTGGCCTATCTTTTCGATTGCTTCAAGAACCTCTGCGGTTTTTCCTCCTGTAAAAGCTGCCTTTGCCAGCACTGAGAGCTTCTCTGCCACAGCCAATAGATGTTCACAGACAGTTATCACCTGGTCGACGAGTTTTATAAATTCGTCCTTTAGTTCTTCCGGAAATCGGGTTTTTCGAAGCAGAAGCAGCACGGCAAAATCTTCTGCAGCATCGGCAACATCATCCTGATAGCCTAAAAATCGACTTAACTCCATTCGGCCTACAGATAGAAAATATGTTTTCGTCATACAGTCACGAAGCTCTGTTTTAATCTGGTCCGCCTTATGTTCGGCCTTCGATACCTGCTTATGCAGCTTTTCGATTTCTTCATAGTCTCCATCTAATAACGCATTGGCAAGCGGCCGCAAAAGTTCAACACAATCGTGCACCTTTTTGGAATGTTCGTGCAGTTGAATGATTGGAGATGGAGCAAAAAACTTCTCTAAAACTTTCATTGTTATCTCCTAAGATTAATAGTGATATAAATGGTTACCAGAAACCGGATACAATATCAATGCCATGAGAAAATATAAAAAAGCAACCTTTTTAAGACCGGCAAAATCTGCCCAAAAAATTCCCTGACAAAATTTATACCTAACTTCAATTTTGCAGAACTCATCTGCCTTTTTTCTTAAAGGAGGGATATCATTGGATTGTATTTTTATCTGCCGTGAGAGTAACGGTCAAGACGTTTCTTGTTAATCTGCCAAAATTTTTGATGGCTTTGGACATTCAATCCTTGTCAGTGCAACCCACTGTGCGACCTGTTTCTATATACTTGCAAAACACGGTAAAGCATTTAGTTTATTCTTCCTGTCTGTTCAATAGCATCTGAAGTTCTTGACGAGCTATTCGGTGGTTTGGCTGCATTTGCAGAACTTTACGGTATTGGACGATTGCCTGTTCTGTTCTTCCCTGCAGGTTTAGGACATGTGCAAGATTATAATGGGCTTTGACATAATTTGGTGACAATTTTGTTGCCTGGATGTAGCACTCGGCTGCCTGTCCATATCTTTTCTGCACCTCCAATGCGATACCAAGATTATTAAAAGTCTGAGCTCTATCAGGATTAAGTCGGCCGGCTTTTTTGTAATGGTAGACTGCCCCTTGAATTTGCCCCAATTTAAATAATTCTGCCGCCAGGTTGTGATGTGCCTCGGGCCAGCCGGGCCTTATCTTCACCGTCTTGCTATAATGTTCTGAGGCCTTTTTTGTTTGACCTTTGTCGGAAAGAATCTGTGCCAGATGAAAGTTTGCAAAATAGTTATTGTCCGTAACGTTTATGGCATGCTCAAATAAGGTAGAGCTGTCGCGCCAATATGTAACTTGTCTTGCCGTGATTAACGCAAGTGCCAGTATCACAGCAGCAGCAGAAACAGCAAGGACACCGGTTCGATATTGCCAGCGGCACAAAAGTTCAGGGACGGTCCAGGCAACAATAATGAATAGACCTATTACCGGCACATACGTATAGCGGTCTGCCATTGCCTGTGCACCAACCTGGACAAACCCGATGACCGGAATGAGGCTTATGATATACCAGAGCCATCCGGCGAGAAACCAGGGCCTGCGCTTAGCCTGGGCGATTACGCAAACAGTTATAATCAGCAGCAACAGGCAGCTGGCAGCTACTTTAATCCAGGAAATACTGTCTCCGGGGTGTGGATAAAATACCGCCAATCTTATTGGCAGGAATGCCTTAACAATGTAGCTGATGTAAGAGATAGACGTGTTGCCAAGGCGATATTTCAACGGCAGCATATAAAGGCCCTTGACCGCTCCGCCGCCTTGCTGGGCGAACATCGTAATTACACAGGACATCGCTGCTAATATGAAAAACGCTATCTTATCCTTAGATGCCGTAAGTAACCGCTTGGCAAAAGAACCGCGGCCGCCGTCAAGTTGAAATCGGCTTAAAGGCCAGAAGTGAAGAATAATAAGCAGCAAAGGAAGAGTAACCAGCATCGGCTTGGCCATAAGGCTAAAAACAAAAGATATTAGTGCAGGTATATACCAACGAAAACGTGCAAAACGTACATAACGGATGTAAAAGAGAATACTTAAAAAGCCGAATAGAGTGCTGAGCACATCTTTGCGTTCTGCTGCCCAGGCTACGGACTCTGCGTGCAAAGGGTGCAATGCAAATAGTCCCGCAACGAAAACACTGCACCAATCGTTGCCGGTCATTTGATTGAGAACCAGAAACAAAAGGATAACATTGACCAAATGCAGCAAAAGGCCCATCAGGTGGTGGCCAACTGGCCAAAGCCCGAAAAGTTGACAGTCCGTCATATGCGACAACCATGTTAATGGGTGC
Organism: Sedimentisphaerales bacterium; assembly: GCA_016935195.1. Lineage (GTDB taxonomy): Bacteria > Planctomycetota > Phycisphaerae > Sedimentisphaerales > Anaerobacaceae > JAFGRL01. The sequence continues at coordinate 57,386 of JAFGRL010000103.1, read as the reverse complement.
CAGTTACAAGCCCGTGTGGTTGTAAAAGCCCAGACAACTCCCTTTTGTGTAAGGCCATTTTGGACCTGTGTGTTGGAAGTGATGTACTCGGGATCATCCAGGCTGATGAATTTGTTATGAACAACAGAATGATAAGCCAGGGCGGTCAAAATAAGGATTACAATCTCAGCGCTTAATATCAATCCCCTATTTTTGGTCTTGCCAGGCAGTTTATTCTTTTCGATAATTTGTCCTTTTATATCTTTTTGTGGACAAATAAAGCAAAAATATCACACTTTGGCAGCGATTGGCTTTGCTCTGGCGGATGGGCCCTTCGAGATTGATTTTACAACAGTCTTTTTTCGCCCTTTGCTGTTGTTATTGTTAATACCCCTGGTGCCGGTTAAACGCAGCTTTTTGTATCGGGCAGCGAGCAACTCATCAACTCCAACCTGTTTGAGCTGACGCAGAGTTTTTACAATATATTTTTCAACATTGTAAACAGCGTCGTGGATATTTCTGTGAGCTCCTCCGAGAGGCTCAGGAATGACCGAGTCGATGAGCTTGAGCCTATACAGGTCTTTACTTGTCAGCTTGAGGGCTTCGGAGGCATCCGGTGCCTGAGAGCCGTCCCGCCATAAGATAGCTGCACAGCCTTCCGGTGATATTACCGAGTAATACGCGTACTCGAGCATCGCAAATCTGTCACCCACGCCGATTCCGAGGGCACCTCCCGAGCCGCCTTCACCGATAACAATACAAATGACAGGTACTTTTAATCGCGACATCTCCATAAGGTTGACAGATATCGCCTGAGCCTGGCCGCGCTCTTCAGCACCGATACCCGGGTAAGCACCCGGCGTGTCTATAAGCGTAACAACCGGAATGTTGTACTTCTGGGCAAACTTCATTTTGGCTATGGCCTTGCGGTAGCCTTCCGGGTGAGGACATCCAAAGTTACAAGCAATCTTTTCGTTGGTGGTCTTGCCCTTGTGCTGGCCTACAACCAAAACCTTTTCCCGGCCAATCTGGCCCAGCCCTGTAACGATGGCTCTGTCATCACCAAAACATCTGTCACCGTGTAACTGGCGGAAATCTTTGACCATAAAATTTAGGTAATCCGTAAGCAGCGGCCTTTTGGGGTGACGGGCTACCTGGACCGTCTGCCACGCAGTCAGGTTTGAATAAACGCGTTTTAGTTCTGCCACCTGCTGTCGCTGAAGCCTGCGAATCTCTGCTGAGTAATCAATGCCTTTAGCAGAACTTAGTCTGCGAAGCTCCGCTATTTGGCTGTCGAGTTCGGCGACATTTTGTTCAAAATCGAGATAATCGCCCTTGGTAAGTGAATTTTTACTTTTAAGCATCTTATTATTCTCAGTTTAAAAATCAGCCCTGCCGGGCAAAACCCAACTTGGTTGTGGGCCGAAGGCTGCACAAAAAAATCCTGCCTGCTAAAATCAGGCTGGATATTATCTGATTGTGCCAGTATCCCTGACTATACTTTATTCAGAATGTTAGCATTTTTGGCAGACCAAATCAAAGAAAAAAATTGACATAACGATTAACCTGCTATAATTTTACCGTACTGACATTTGACGTTTTGTGTTGTAAGAGGTTGACATTGAAAGAGTTAAGGCAAATTAGCGTTGTGGGGCTTGGTCTGCTTGGGGGCTCTGTTTGTTTATCTATTCAGCGGAGATTTCCAACTATAAAGGTTGTTGGATACACTCATCGGCCTGTTACTCGCAGAAAGGCGAGAAAGTTAGCTGTAGCTGCAGAAATAGCAGATGAGATTAAGCCAAGTGTTTCCGGTGCGGATTTAGTTATTCTTGCATCGCCTATCTATACCTTCGAAGAAATCTTTTCTGACATTGCCGAAGCTTTGCCAAAAGGTTGTATTGTTTCCGATGTAGGCTCAGTCAAGGCCCTGCCGCACCGCTGGGCCGGCAGAATTTTACCGAAAACCGTTCGCTACGTAGGCTCGCATCCGATTGCCGGTTCCGAACACAGAGGCGTTGAATTTGCCCGTGATGATCTTTTCGAAAAGGCACCTTGTATATTGACCGCAACCAAAACAACGAACCAGCAGGCATTACGTACCCTCAAAAAATTCTGGTCAACAATCGGCTGCTCCGTAAAGGTAATGACCCCGGCTAAGCACGACATTATTTTCGCAAATGTCAGTCATTTGCCACATGCAGCAGCGGCTGCGTTAATAAACTCAAACACTGACTCGGCATTGAAGTTTGCCGGCAGAGGTTTCATCGACACCTCAAGAATAGCCTCCGGCCCTGCTAATATTTGGGCTGATGTTATGCTGGCAAATGCTGACAATATAACAAAGGCCATTGACAGAATGACCGGCGAATTGGCAAAACTCGAAAAAGCAATCAAAAACAATAACCGAAGGCAAATTGAGGCTTTCCTGAAAAAGGCATCAAGTAAACGCAGTTCACTTATAAGAAATAAGATGAAAAGAAAAGAATTAATGTTATGAGGCAGTGGCGCTTTGAGATTTTCAATCGTACAGGTTTTACAGGCATACACGGCGAGGGTCTCCTGGAAGAAATTAGGGAGCTTGTCATTTCTTCTATCGAGGCAGTTCAGTCGGCTAAAGTATTTCTGATAGAGGCGAACTTCCCTGGCAAATTTGCTGAGCGATTAGGTAAAGAACTTTTGGCCGAATCGCTAACTAATGCAATTGCGGATATGGGGACAAAGGACAATAATGCCCGCACTGCCCGAAAATCCTACATTGGCATAGACTAATGACAGGCTTGCTTACGAAGGCTTGCGTGATATATATATCGGCATGCAACGATAGTCAACAGTGTCGATGGCAATGAGCCTAACCAGATTCAATGGAAGCGATGGTATAGCGGTGTTTTACAAATATACTAACAGCAGCGCAAACGACCCTTTTGCTTCGACTCTATCTTTTCTTTGCAAATCTTTCTGGTTAATCTTTGGAGAAGTTTTACTCGTTTGGCGAGGTATTCGAGCTCCTTTCTGATGATTCGGTATGAAGGTTTGTAACACGCGTCAATATAGGCCTTCTGTAATAATTTGAACATTCTTTCCTGGTCCTTGGTTGCCTGCGGGAAGACTGTTAAAATTGCGGGGCTAAGACAACGGCGAAGATTTTACAGTTGCAGGCCGATTATGGCAAAAAGATAACATCCCCAAAAAAACAGCAGACTGTCGATTGCCCAGCCGAGCGAATCGGGTTAGACATCAGCAAATTATTTGCTGTTGTTATAACTGCCGAGATGGCAGTTAAGGGAGCACAAAAGATAAACCGGTATTACGCTCGGCTGAGCAGCAAACGACTCAATGCTCTCAGAGACGCCCTGGAAGCGCTAAGAGCAACGGAAATTTGAAAGATTCGCTGCTGGGCCTGGGCTGAGCCGGGGCAAGCACGAATTGGGGTAGGTGAGGTTGGCACAGAGTGTGGAAAATCCTGGTCAGCGGCCAGGGGTAAACGAATCCTGAGACTTTTTCCTTTTACTTTTTGATTTTTATCGTATTCTACAGAGCTGTGCGGATACTTTTGACAAATGATGACGGGATATTTGCGCCAGGATTGGCGGCGATTTACCCGGAGCTTGTGAAGTTCGGTGAGGTAACAGTTGTTGCCCCGGCCGATAGCCGTTCGGGTGCCAGTCATAGTGTTACGTTTGCTCAGCCCCTGGTATGTAACAAAGTGAACATTAACGGCCAGTTTGCCGGTTTTAGCGTACAAGGCTCACCTGCCGACTGTGTTAAGTTAGCTGTGATGAAGCTACATCCTGAGCCGATAGATTTGCTTGTTGCCGGCATAAACAACGGAGCAAACGCAGGGATAAACGTTTACTACTCCGGCACCGTTGCCGCTGCGATGGAGGCGGCGTTTCTAAAAGTTCCTTCCGTTGCGATGAGTTTAGCTGCTGAAGATAATATGGATTTTGAAAGGGCAGCTAAATACTGTGTGAAGATCCTTAAAAAACTTATGCCGGCCAAAAGTGACGGGGTTATAAACATCAACATACCACGACTATCAAAAGGCGAGCCCAAAGGTATAAGAATTGTACCTCAATCAAGTAAAGGCTTCGACGAGTATTATATCCCCCAGAAAAACGAGCAGGGCCGAACGGTATTTCAATTAGCCGGAGGCCCACATCGCTCTGAGCAGAAACCTACCGATACAACTTCGCTGGCAGAAGGATTTATAACCATAACAGCTTTGGCACCGGGTATGACTAATTACGAAAAGACCCGCGAACTGGCACAAATCCAGTGGCAGTCCGTTTTTGCTCAGTAATAGAGCAATAATCTTAAGAAATTAAAGGCAGACAGATGTGGAATATTTTTGAACAGCCCTGGGGGCTTTTGCTTTTATCTTTCATCAGCTTTTTGGTGGTGCTTATTTTGCAAAGTATGTGGCCTGAGGTCTTTCGAGGCTGGTTCTGGCTGATATCGGCCTGTCTTGCGATAGCGGCTTTTGGGCTTGATATTTTCGTTAAAACAGATAATGAGCAAATTGTCGGAATTATCAAAGCAGGAATGGAGGCAGTTGAGCGCCAGGACTCTGATTTTATTGAGACAATCATTTCAGATGAGTATGAAGATTCGTACCACAATTCAAAAGATTACCTGATGCTGTATTGCAGGGCATTGCTTTCAAAGCCATTGGTTGAGAAAAACAGAAAGCTTAATTTATCTGTCGAGATTTCACCGCCACAGGCTACTGCCACCTTAGCAGCACTTACCAGATTCGACGAGAAAAGCGACATATTCGCATACAAGCAATTTATGCTTACGAAGACAAAGTTCAACTTTTATAAGTACGGCGATAATTGGCTTATCAGACGCGCTGAAGTGCTCGAGATAGACAGACATCCGGTGAGCTGGGAAGATGTAAAATAAATACGGGGACATAACCACAGCTTGAATTTCATTCAGCGGCAACAAAAAGATTTGCACTTGAAACAATATCACTGGGTTTTAGTAGGCCGATAGTTGCAGCGAACTTGACTTTTTGACGACTTTGCGATAAATTTCTGTCTGTAAGTTAAGGGCAATATGTAAATTGCAGTTTTTTGGGAGTATGGGATGAAAGCATCTGAGATGAGAAAAGGCCAGACGGTGAAAATCGACGGAAGATTGTGCGCAATTGTTGATTTTGAGCACGTCAAACTTGGTAAGGGAGGTGCGGTTTACCAAACCAAATTAAAGTGCCTTACCGATGGTTCGATTCAAAATGCCCGAATTCGTTCCGAGCAAATCATTGAAGAGGCCTATCTGGATAAAGGCACTTATGAGTATCTTTACTCTTCGGCCAGCGAACATGTGCTTATGGATACATCTACATATGAGCAAATTAGCCTGGATGATGAGGCTTTCAGCGACGGGTCTAAGTATCTAAAGACCAACGCCCAACTACAGGTCAGTATGTACAACGGCAGGCCGGTCGTTGTTGAGCTGCCTAATACGGTTGACCTTGAAGTAACTGATACACCGCCTGAAATCAAGGGCGCTACCGCGACAAACCAGAACAAGCCGGCTACCCTGGAGACAGGACTCGTGGTGCAGGTGCCACCTTTTGTCAAAATCGGCGATGCCATTCGTGTAGATACGCGCAGCGGTGAGTATGTAACACGGGTTAAATAATAATATCACAGGAAAATCAAAATATGCCGTTTGGTGGTTTTGGAAAAATTCTTTTGAAGGTTTTCGGCTCACGCAATGAGCGTTTAATAAAGGCGTATTCCATAATCGCTCAGCAAGCCGGTGAATTTGAAGAGCAGGTTCAGAACTTAAACGATGACCAGTTAAAAGCAAAGACATCGGAGTTTAAGGAAGCTATAGCAGGGGGGGCCAAGCCGGAGGAGATTTTACCCGAAGCTTTTGCGGTTGTACGTGAGACTGCAAGGCGAAACGTCGATATGCGCCATTTCGATGTTCAATTAGTTGGGGGCAATGTTCTCTATGAGGGCAAAATAGCCGAGATGGCAACCGGCGAAGGAAAAACACTTGTAGCAACGCTTGCTGCATATCTTGTTCACCTGACAGGCAGAAAAGTACATATCATTACAGTTAATGACTATCTTGCCAATCGCGATGCCGAATGGATGGGGCCGGTGTACCAGGCACTGGGTCTGACTGTAGGTGCAATTCAGGCCGATATGGACACGGCCGGAGACGAAAGGAAAAGTCAGTATGCCCGTGACATCACCTACGGCACTAACAATGAGTTTGGCTTCGATTACCTTCGCGATAATATGAAGACATCTCTTGAGCAAATGGTTCAGGGGGCGCTCCCGTATGCAATAATCGATGAGGTTGATTCCATTCTGATTGATGAGGCCAGGACGCCGCTGATTATATCAGGCCCGGCCTTCGATGAAGTGAGCAGATATAAAAAAGCAGACCAGGTAGCGCGGAAACTAATGGGCATGCAGGCCAGCTATGACGGCATCAAACGCCGGATAGATGCTGCTGAGCGGCGGATAGCAAGTGCCGAAGGGGAATTAACAGAAGCTAAGAAAAACAAGGACGCCAAACGGATTGCAAAAGCCCGGGAAGTAATTGAAAAGAGCCAGGATGAGCTGGAGCGCGGCGGGGTAAGATTGGCTGAAGCTGTCCAATATTACGAGGTTGAATATGATAAAAAGTCGGCTCATTTGACCCACGAGGGCATTGGAGCGGCACAGGAAATAGCTGGTATAGGCTCCTTTTTCACCGGCTCAAATATGGAGTGGCCTCACCTTTTGGAGCAGAGTCTTCGTGCCCATGAAGTTTTTGAAAAAGAAAAAGACTATGTGGTAATAGACGGCAAGGTAGTCATAGTTGATGAATTTACAGGTCGATTGATGCACGGAAGACAGTGGTCCGATGGGCTTCATCAGGCGGTCGAGGCAAAGGAAAATGTCTCGATAAAGGAAGAAACACAGACACTTGCAACCATTACGCTGCAGAATTTCTTCAAGCTCTACGACCAGATAGCAGGTATGACCGGAACCGCCGCCACCGAGGCAGAAGAGTTTATGAATATCTACAACCTTGAGGTCGTAGTGATGCCCACAAACGAACCCTGTATTCGAGATGATGTGGAAGATGTTATCTACAAGACAATGCGAGAAAAGTTTGATGCCATCGTTGGCCAAATAAATGAAATCGGCTCTTCCGGACGTCCTGTCCTTGTCGGTACCGTCAGCGTAGAAAAGAACGAGGCACTATCAGATGCCATTACCAAAAAATTCGGGTTAGAGCACGAAGTGCTCAACGCCAAATACCACGAGCGGGAAGCACAGATTGTTGCCAAGGCAGGCCAGCAGCACAAAGGCCGGGATGGAAAAATGCGGGGCAACATAACAGTCGCTACAAATATGGCCGGCAGAGGCACCGACATAAAGCTTAGCGAGGGAGTGGCTGAAATCGGCGGTTTACACGTTCTTGGCACTGAGCGCCACGAGGCGAGAAGAATCGACAATCAGCTTCGCGGAAGATGCGGCCGCCAGGGTGATAAAGGCTCGAGCCAGTTCTTTCTTAGCTTTGAAGATGATTTGATGCGAGTATTTGCACCGGAATGGACGGTAAAGGCGCTGTCCTGGATTGGCTGGGAGGAAGGTCAGCCTATTTATCACAAGAGGATAAGCAAAGGAATTGCCAAAGCACAAAAAAAAGTCGAAGAGCGCAATTTTGAGATACGAAAGAGCCTGCTCGAATACGATGAGGTGATGGACTATCAGAGAAAGATTTTTTATGCACGTCGGCGCGAAATCCTGGCCGGCAAAGGCTTGAAGCAGATTATCGAAGATATGATAGATTCGGCAATAAGTAAAAATTGCCAGAGTATTCTCGATGAAAGCTATCCGCCCAGGTGTATTGTCGAATGGACCAGGACCAATTTTAGCGTCGATATCAGGCAATCTGAAATTACCAGGCTCAAGGCAGAAGAGATTGAGAAATTAATTAAAGAACAAGCTAAGGAAAGTACTGCTAATGATATAGAACTGTCCATAGGTGAGTATCTCGAAGATTATAGCGACCCAAAGACCTGGGATGTGGCAGGCTTGTGTAAGTGGGCAATGAGTGCTTTTCAAGTCAGTCTAAGCCCGAGCAAGGTCAAAAATCAGGACCCTGAGCAAATCATTGAACAGCTAACCACTTCTGCTTGTGAGCAGGTTGACAAAAAGGATTGCTCTAAACTGTCGGAATTTTTGAAAAAGGACTTTGCAATCCGAACGCTTGTTGACTGGGCCAGGGCGAAGTTCGACCTTAGATTGGATGTGGCGGACGTAAAGGACTTAAATGCCGCAGAAATCCGCCAAGGATTTCTTGAGCAGACATCAGAAAAATACAGACAGCGAGAAATTGAATATCCTGTCGAATTTGCGATGAATATGGTCTATGGGCCGGCCGGTACAAATGTGTACGCATTCGAGACGCTGGCTGAATGGACAAGGAAAAAGTATAAAGCAGAGCTTTCAGCCCAGAAAATCCAGAACACCAAGCCGAGAGTTCTGCGTGAGCAGTTGCTCGAACTTAGCAGGAGCTTCAATGATGGCCAGCTTGAGCAGGAAGTTGCCGAAAAAGTCACCAAGCTGGATGTAAGCGAACTGGTGAACTGGGCGAACGAGAGATTCGAGGCATCCTTGAACGAAGACGACCTCGGTGAAAGACAGCAGCAGAAAGAAAGATTGAATGAGGCAGCAAGCGAGTTTTTACGCAAAGAGCTAAGTGATTTGGAAAAATATGTCCTTATTCAAATATACGATAGCACCTGGAAGGATCACCTTTATGCAATGGACCATTTAAGAGACAGCATCTGGACACGGTCTTTTGCAGAGAAGGATCCGAAAGTTGAGTACAAGCGGGAAGGCTTCCGCATGTTCAACGAAATGCTCGAGACCATTGAAGATAGGGTAACCGATGTTATATTCAAGGTGCGTTTGGAAGCCGGAGCACGAGCAAGGAGTGTTTGGCACGTTAGCCAGACTGCCCACGACGAAGTTAAGCAATTTGCAATGGCTGAGCAACAAAGGGCTGCCGCACAGGCACCCCAGGGTGAGCAAAAGGTCAAACGAATTCGGCTGGACCAGCCCAAGGTCGGCCGTAACGACCCCTGCCCCTGCGGAAGCGGAAAGAAATACAAAAAATGCTGCGGCAAAAACTTATAGATGCTCTTTACAACAACAATTTATAGGGCTATGTCAAAGCGAAGTGCTCGTAATTTTTCAAATTATGAGCGACAAAGCGTCAGATTTTTCTATACGTTCTTAATAATTCCAGCAGCTTTTCCATATCTTCAGGTAATGGCGCCTCGAATCGCACGGTTTTTTTAGTGCCTGGGTGCCTAAATTCCAGGTTGTGCGCGTGAAGTGCAGGCCGATTTATAACAGGCTCCTCGGCAGCAGGCTCGGCATTGGCCAATTGCCACAGATACACCGGTTTTCCTCCGTACATATCGTCACCAACAATCGGGTGCTTAATATAAGACAAATGGACGCGTATCTGATGAGTTCGGCCGGTCTTAGGTGAAAGTTTCAGCAGGCTATAACCTCTGAATTCTTCCAGGACTTCATAATAAGTAACCGCCTCTTTACCGGTTTTGGGCCTGATTGCATATTTTTCCCTCATTCTCGGATGCATGCCAATCGCTATATTTATTCGGTCCGCTGTCAACTGCGGTATTCCGTGCACAATGGCCAAATATGTCTTCTTGACCTGCCTGTTTTCAAACTGCTTTGCAATCTTCCATTGGGCTACGTCATTCTTGGTAACGACCATCACGCCTGTTGTGTTTTTATCAAGCCGATGAACAATCCCGGGCCTAAGCTCACCTAATCCGCTTGAGAGTTGCTCGCAGTAATAAACCAGTGCATTTACCAACGTGCCGTGGGTGTTCCCGCGGGCCGGATGCACTAAGATGGCCGCCTGCTTGTTAAGGATAATTATATCCTCGTCTTCATAAAGGATATCAAGGGGGATGTTCTCTGGCATAATGTCGTGGGCGGGCACCTCGGGCAAGGTTAATTCTATCGTATCGCCGGGGTTTAGCTTAAAGCTTGGTCGAACTGCATTGCCGTTGACCTTTACAGCAGAGGCCTTAATCGCATTTTGTATCATTACTCTGCTGAAGTCGCTGAATCGGCCGTGTAGATATTTATCAATTCTGCGTTCTTTGATAGAGCTGCCGACTCGCAGCATGAACTGTTGGCGATGTGTCTCCATCAGATAAAAGGTGATTATTTACTGAAAAAGTCTATGCCCGGAAGGTTGGTATCCTCAAGAAAACTATCGGTTGTTATGTTAGGTGTAGAAACAACCAGATTAGCGTCAGCAGGTTGTATTTCCCTTTCAGGTCGCAGAGCAACCTCAGGACGTACAAGCTGCTCGGGTGCCCTTTTTGGCTGGGGCATAGATTTGAAAACAAGTCTTACCTTATAATCGTCCATCGATTCGAGTCTGTATTTTGCCTGCGGGGCTGCTGTTGTACCTTCAAACCTGGTATCGGCAGCAATGTCGCTATAAATTTCCTCTGCTCCATCGAAATTGGCAAGTTCCTCTTCACACAGCCCCAGACCCAGCTTTGCCATAGCCAAAAGCTGCGGATTTGACGAAGCCTTCACAGCGGCCTGTGTATAACTTTCCTTGGCTTTTGCTATCTGAGCCGCTATCTCACCTTCGATTGGACTGCTGGATCGATAAAGCAATTCGCTGCGAAGAATGTCCCCTCGCTTGATAAGTGCCAGAGCTGTAGATTGGGCGTTATCTGCGCTGTCGGCAACTATCTGAAGATTGTCAGCTAACTGTATAAGTCCGTAGGAAAGGTCCAGGCCCTTTGCCTGTGCTTTCAAAACCTGCATTTTTGCCTGCGGTATCCCGTTCAATAGTCCCGTCAGCTCAACTCTTTTTTGGACGAACACAACATTTTTCTGATATTTTTTATAAAGGTACACTCCTAAAACCAAAATGACTACCACAGAGACATAAATAATGGTTGTGCGATTCTGCTTGGCCCATTGCGGGAAATTCTGTATCCATTCGGCAAGTTCATTCGTTTTTAATTCGTGGCGGTGCTTGGCCTTCATATCTGTTCTCCCGTATCGATGTAAAATTAAATTTTTTTAATAAGCCTAAACGGCATTGTAACAAAAGTGATTTTACCTTGCAACAGTCACATTTTTACCCTAAAATTTTGTTACTTAGGCCATTTTAGACTATATTTGCTCTTCTCTACTTGGTCGCTGGAGACTTAAGCTATGTCCGATGTTTTTTGTACGAAAACCCGTGCTCTTCTGGCAGGTATTTTAGTTTTCATTTGCTCAGTCTGCTGGGCCGACGATGAACAATTAGACAAGAGCAAGTATATCAGTATTGACGAAGTCAAGCCGGGGATGCAGGCCTATTGCCTGACAAGCTACAAAGGCACAGAAGTCGAAAAATTCGACCTTGAGGTTGTAAGCGTAGTTAGAAATATAAGCCCCGGCCGAGATGCTATATTAGTCCTGGGCACTGACCCGCGTTTTATCCATACAGGCCCTGTTGCAGGCTGCAGCGGCTCGCCGGTCTATATCGATGGCCGATTGGCAGGGGCCCTGGCTTTCGCCTGGACGTTCAGCAAAGACCCACTCTATGGTGTTACACCGATAGAAGAAATGTTGAAAGTCGGCAGGGAACCAATTACACAGGATGTCTCTGGGACTTCCGGATATGCCTTTGATTATTCTGCACCGGTCGATTTTGAACAGGTCAACAAAACAATAATAGAGACTCTCGATTCAATGAAGCCGGCTCGCAGTCCTGTTGCCCTTTTACCCTGTCCTTTGGTAACCTCTGGTTTGCCTGACGGTGTTTGTGAAAGTCTCGGTGCATCACTTGAATCAATGGGACTGATGGTAGTGCCCGGCCTCGGCGGCTCAGAAATAATTGACAAAGCCGAAACTGCCCGGAGGCCTTCGGCAAAATTTGCCCCCGGTGATTCACTGATTGTGCCGCTTGCTACCGGCGATATATCAATGGATGTCATCGGCACCGTTACTGAGGTCGAAGGTGAAACCGTATATGGCTTCGGGCACAGTTTCCTCGGCTATGGGCCGATAGATTTGCCGATGGCAACCGGAAAGGTCCACACGGTGGTATCGAGCCTTTACCGTTCTTTCAAATTTGCCAGCTCTGTTGAAATAGTGGGTGCTTTGAGAACAGACCAGGAAGCGGCTGTGTGCGGTAAGATTGGTGCCAGGGCCAGAATGATACCATTGAAAATAACTGTCCGGCGCTATAATGACAGCCAGAGACGGACCTATAATTGCTCCATTGCTAATAATCGTCTGCTTACTCCGCTTGTACTGCAGATGGCCATCGCCGGTGCCGCACTATATCTTGGCCCGCTGCCCCCGGACCATATGATTGAATACAAAGTATCCATTGGCCTTGCAGACGGCCAGCCCATTGTTTTTGAAAATGTTTCCACCAGCTTTGGACTAAAGGAGATGCTTAGAGAACTTGTCGGCTCGGCTGGGCTTGTTATGAATAATCCCTATGAAAAGGCAGATATTGAGTCTATCGATATTCACATTCGTCAAGCTGCTAAAAACCTCCTTTCGAGTATCTGGTCGGTAGAGGTGGCAGATCCAAAGGTAAAGCCGGGTCAAACTGTTACAGTTGACGTGGTGGTAGAGTCTTTCCTGGCCGCCAAGAAAAAATATCAATTCGATTTGAAGGTGCCTGATGAACTACCGGCAGGAAAATACGACCTGATGGTCTGCGGAGGATACGATTATCGACAGTTTCTGGCACAAGTTACTCCACAGAAGTTTATCCCTCAGAATTTTGAAACCCTGATTGAGGCCATAAACAACATTTTAGCTGTTAAGCGGGACGAGCTTTACTGCCTTTTGCTTCTGCCAGCCAGCGGTATCACGATAGAAAAGTCCGAGCTGCCTGATTTGCCGGCGACAAAAGCACTGGTTCTCAGTAACACAAAAAGAACACTCACGATTCAGCCATATGCGCACTGGCTGGGCCAGAGTATCAAGACCGGCTCGGTTATCATCGACAAAAAAGCTGCACACATAACAGTTGAGCGTTAATAGGATTAAAAAATGACTAATAAAAAACAAAATAAACCAGTAAATCGGTCAAATTTATTGCAATCTCAGTTATCGGTCAGCACCTTCGGGCTGGTTGTTTTATTATGCCTGTTAAATGTAAGCCTCCGGGCTGTCAGCAGCAAGGTAACCCGGCACAGCAGCGCCGCTGATTTGCTAAAAGGAGAAGTTGAAAATGTTGTCATCGGCTCAAGGGGCACCATTGAACTTGCCGCCTCGACCGAACCTCTGGTTGAGTCATTTGAAGATGACGTCTGGTCGATTAACAGCATAGTCATATCCGCTCAGGACATATTCTTCGGCACCAGCCCCAACGGCGGGATTTACAAATACAGCTCAGGTGAACTGGCCAAAATCTATCCTGTCGAATCAGACGAGCAAAACCAGAAACCCGATACTACAGGTGAGGCTAATGATTCCAATGAGCCAAATGATGCAAATGCTGTGGAAATTGCGCAGCACCTCACCAACGAGCATATCTTTGCAATGGCAAAGGATATGTCCGGCAGAGTCCTGGCTGGAATAAGTGGTAAAAGATGCGCCCTGGCCCGCTTTGAGCTGGGTCAGATGAAGACGATATTCGAGCCGAACGATGCCAACTACATATTCGCAATAGCTGTTGAGCAGACAGGCGATATATATCTGGGCACTGGCCCAAAAGGCAAGGTCTACAAACTTAACAGCCTCGGTGAGAACCCCGAACTCATCTATGACAGTCCTGATAAAAACATTTTGTCACTTGCTGCCGCACCGGACGGTTCCATTTATGCCGGCAGCGACACCAGAGGTCTGATATATAAAATTAATCCGGCCAATTGTGAAGCTTTTGGCTTGTATGACGCCGACCAGGATGAAATCACATCTCTGCTGTTTTTAGGAGATGGCCCTGATTCGTTGAGAGGCCTGTATGCAGCAGCGACCTCGGCAAAAATAACAAAACCTCGCAGAGGCATCGCTGCGAAACTTCCTATGGCAGGCAGACCGGAGACGCCGAAAAAAAAAGGCAAAGGTTCGGAGCAAAATAATGGAGATTTAAATCTAAAGATCCCTAATATCAGCAAGGATACCCGCGATACAAAACCTCCTGCAATACCAACAGCGGCAAAAAAAGCAAAACCCAGCAAAGCCAGCTTTATTTACAAAATCACCGGCGACGGCTTTGTCACCGATATATTCAAAAAAACGGTTGTTCTATTTGCCCTTGCAGCCCGACAACAAGATGACAAGACGATGATAATTGCCGGCACCGGAAATGATGCCCAGCTTTTTGCCATTGACTTAGCAGGGCAAGCCGAAGCTGTTCTTTACGAGGATAAGCAGGCCTGCCAGATAACGGCCATAGCCCTAAGCGGCCGGGAAACCTATTTCGGCACGGCCAATCCTGCCAAACTGATAAAGCTGAACCCGAATTTTGCTGGGCAAGGCTCTTACACTTCGCAGCTAATCGATGCAGGACAGCCCGCAAAATGGGGAAAGTTCCAGATTGAGGCTGACATACCACAAGACTGCTCAGTGCAGATAAGTTCTCGCAGCGGAAATGTAAAAGACATCAACGACCCGACTTTTTCTGATTGGACCAAGCCGGCAGAAATTACAGGTCCTCATCAGCTACGCTCACCTGTTGGCAGATTCTGCCAGTACAAGCTTTTTCTAAAAAGTAACGGCCCCAACACCACACCGATTGTACGTGAAATTGCCGTAGCCAACACTGTTTCAAATCTTGAACCAAAAGTCGAGTCGGTAGAAGTTACAGCCCTTAAAACAACAGGAAAAAAAGGTATCTTTGAAATAACCTACAAGGCCGAAGACGATAACAACGACAAGCTAATTTACAAAATAGACTTTCGAAAGCTCGGAAGAACAAGCTGGATCGAAATAAAAGACGAAGAGGAAAAAGCTAATTTCGAGTGGGATGGAAAAACTGTAGAAGACGGCCGATACGAAATAAAAGTTACTGCAAGCGATGAAAGAAGCAACACCGGTACAACCAAATTAACCGGAACACGCATAAGTGACCCTGTGGTTGTTGACAATACCGGCCCTGTCATCGGGAATTATTCAATCGAGAAAAACCAGGCGGTTGTAACCATAAAACTGAATGTAACAGATAAGTTAAGTGCTATCGGCCAGCTCCATTATACCATCGACAGCAACGCCGACTGGATAGGAACCCTGCCGGACGATTTGGTCTATGATACCAAAAAAGAAGACTTTACCATCGTTACCGACGAACTGGAAACAGCCGAACACGTAATTACTGTCAAGGTAAGTGACGATTCCGGCAACACAACGTACAAAACTTTCGAAGTTAACATTTAGATAAAGGATTTTTTTGCGACACATTGCGTTCGACAAAATAGTTCAAACTGTCAAGTCGCTTTGTATCGAAGCTGCTTATGAACTGCCTGACGACATTATTGATGCTCTTAAAAAAGCAGTCGTCAAAGAGACAGGTAAGCGTGCCGCAAAGATATTAAATCAGCTAATCGAAAATGCACACATTGCAAAAACCGAACACATTCCTCTCTGTCAGGATACCGGCCTGGCAGTCGTTTTCATCGAGCAGGGCACCAATGTTATTGTAGATGCACCTTCTGAGGACTCTGGCCCGACAATTATCGACGCTGTAAATGCCGGCGTTAAAGCAGGCTACCAGGCCGGTTATCTCAGGAAAAGTGTTGTTACAGACCCTCTATTCGAACGCACCAATACCGGCTCAAACACACCTGCCATAGTGCATTTTTATAGTGTTCCGGGTGAAAAAATAAAAATCACGATAATGACCAAAGGCGGCGGCTGTGAGAACAAAAGCCGCTTCCGAATGTTCAAACCAACTTCCACTCACGATGAAATAGTTAAGTGGATAGTTGATGTTGTTGTCAGTGCCGGTGCTGATGCCTGTCCTCCATTTATAGTCGGTGTAGGTATTGGAGGTGATTTTGAACTATGCACCTTATTGAGCAAAAAAGCTTTACTGCGACCACTGGGCCAGCAAAATCCGGCCGAATCTTATGCCGGCCTTGAGCAGTACCTACTTAAAGCCATCAATGCCCTTAACATCGGCCCGCAGGGTCTGGGTGGTGATACTACTGCTTTGGCTGTCTCTGTTGAAACAGCCCCCTGTCACATAGCATCGCTGCCGGTAGCGGTCAATATAGACTGTCACAGCCACCGACACAAATCCGCAATTATTTAGAAAAGGGTATGACAATGAGTCAGAAGCTTAGGCTATACTATAAGAACGTTACTGCCGGCAGGCTTGGCGCCGAGCAAGGCATAACACAAGAGCAATTCAAGGCATTGGCACAACAAACCGAACCGTTAATCGGCCAATTTAACAATGACAGAAAAGAAGGCAAAACGCCCTACAGGGACCTGCCTTACGACCGAAAAACCGTACAGCAGATTAAGCTCTTATCTGAACAGCTCAAAAGCAGATGCAATATCTTTGTCATACTCGGCATAGGAGGTTCTGCCCTTGGCAATATTGCCCTGCATACCGCTCTAAACAGCTATATGTACAACCTCGATGACGCCCGGCGAGCCGGCCCAAGGTTTTTTGTGTTTGATAACATCGATCCTGTTCAATTCGGCTCGTTTCTGGATTGGGTTGGCGATAAACTCAAAGGCACTGTCTTTAATGTTATCAGCAAATCCGGCAGAACGGCGGAAACTGCGAGTCAGTTTATGATTATTCACCAAATGCTTGCCAAAAGGCTCGGCCCAAAGGGCCTGCAGGAAAATGTTATTGCAACAACCGATCCACAGCAGGGCATCCTGCGCAGGATTGCCCGGCAGGAAAACATCAGATGCCTTGACATTCCAGATGGTGTGGGAGGACGTTTTAGCGTACTAAGTTCGGTCGGCTTGTTTGGGGCTGTTATGTGTGGGATTGATATCGATACTCTTTTGGCCGGTGCTCGCGATATGGACAGCACAGTCAGTGACACAGATTTTTTCAAAAACCCGGCAGCAATCAACGCCGCAATAAACTACCATTATTACAATCACGGCAAAAGAATCTCCGTTATGATGCCGTACAGCTATGCACTTAAAGATTTGGCTGATTGGTATCGCCAGCTCTGGGCCGAAAGTCTTGGAAAGGCAAATAATCTGGCTGGTAGTGAGGTGCACATTGGCCCGACACCGGTTAAGGCGCTTGGTGTCACGGACCAGCACAGCCAGTTGCAGCTTTACAGAGAGGGCCCTAATGACAAACTTTTTACTTTCCTGCAGGTGAGCGAATTTGCAAGAGATTTGACGATAGGACCGGCCCCTGATTGTGCCGGTGAGCTTGCATTTCTGGCCAACAATAACTTGAGCAGTTTACTCAACAGTGAAAAACTGGCAACAGAATACGCACTGCTGCAGGATAAACGACCAACTCTTACGGTTCTTTTTGACCAGGTCGACGCTTACAGTGTGGGCCAGTTCATTTATCTGTTTGAAGTTACAACTTCTTTGGCGGCTGGGTTATTCCGAATCAATGCATATGACCAGCCTGCGGTCGAGCTGGGTAAACAGGCAGCGTTTGCTCTTATGGGCAACAGCGAGTACAATAAATTGAAAGAGCAGATTCAGCCTTTGACCGAGCTTGACGAAGCTTTTATGGTCTGATAGATTTAATAAGGCTCACAGCTTAAATTATATTGTTGGATTTTTGCCTTATGAATTATGCGGTGATTATGGCAGGGGGCAGCGGAAAAAGGTTGTGGCCCTTGAGCAGGCTGAAACGACCCAAGCAGGTTCTGAAACTTCTTGGCGGCCAAACACTCTTGTGGCATTGTTTTCAACGTCTTTTGCCTGTATTCGATACGAGAAACATAATCGTCCTTACAAATGCCGACTACGCAGACCGTGTACGTGAGAACTTGCCGAATCTGCCCTTTGGCAACGTAATTGCAGAGCCTGCCGTTCGTGATACGGCAGGCGCTATCGGTTTGGCAGCAACTGTCCTGACGAAATATGACCCCCAGGCCACAATGGCTGTGGTTACTGCCGACCAGGTTATCGAGCCTGCCGAAGTACTGCAGCAAGCCCTTAAGGATGGCTTGAGCTTTGTTGAGAACCATCCCGACAGTATGATTACTTTTGGTGTTAAGCCGAGCTTCGCCAGCACTCAGCTCGGCTATATCAAATGTGCTAACGGCCAGAACTATCCATACTGCCAAAACAAGGTCCATAAGGTACAAGCCTTTAAGGAAAAACCCGACGAAGAAACCGCCAAAGAATATCTAAACAACAGCCGGTACTTCTGGAATTCCGGTATGTTTGTGTGGAAAACCAAAACAATTTTATCTAACCTCGAAAAGTTTTTGCCAGAGTCTGGTGAACCTTTACAAAAAATCAAAACCGATTGGGACAGCCCAAATCAACAGGTAACATTGAGGGAATGGTTTGTCAAACTTCCCAAAACCAGCATAGACTTTGCAGTGATGGAGAAGGCCGGCAACGTGCATGCAATAACATTGGAATGCCGGTGGTTGGATATAGGCTCATTTGCCGCCCTTGCAGACATCATTAGCTCAGATAAAAACAACAATATCGTGGTTGCTGGAACAAGCGAACTTCTTGACTGCAAAAACAACATCGTAGTTACAGAACAGAAGGAACATTTAATCGCAGCGATAGGTTTAAGAGATGCTTTGGTGGTTCACTGTCCCGACGCAACCCTTGTCTGTCCCATAGACCAAACTCAAAGACTAAAGGAACTGTTGGAGCAAATAAGGCAAAACGGGCGTGATAAGTTCCTCTAAAAACGTTTACTAATGAGATATCTGGCAATAGACTATGGCAAAAAGCGAACAGGGCTTGCAATCTGCGATTTCAGTGAAACTGTCATCTCGCCTCTTATGGTTTTAGAGAAGCAGAAACACTTGATATCGAAAATCATAGAGGTAGTGAAAGAGGAGCAAGTCGATTCGGTAGTTCTCGGATTACCTTTGAATATGGATGACTCTTATGGGCCCCAAGCCAAAATCATTCTAAGCTTTGCTGAGCAATTAAAACACAAACTGCACATTCCGATTCACCTTCAGGATGAACGGCTAAGCAGCTTCAGCGCAGAAGAGAAACTCAACGCCGCAAATCTAAAGCCAAAAAAGAAAAAAAAGCGTCTGGATGCAGTTGCTGCAGCAGAAATTCTCCAGACCTTCCTTGAATCTAAGAATAGATACTAATTGTTGCTTTATAGCAACAGGAACCTCTGTTACATTAAGTGTTGAGCAACATTTATTAGATTAATATTACAGCGCAACTTACATTTTCGGTAAGCATTCACAGATAAAATGTGCATTTTATGTCATTGCCAGCCCTGTACCGTATGGTGCAGGGCGCAGCAATCTCAACGGTTGATAAGTAGAGATTGCTTCGTCGTAAACTCCTCGCAATGATAAAAAAACGAGGTTTACACCTGTGAACGGTTATTATTTTTCTTAAAAACCATTGAAATTGTCATTCCGACCTTGTCGAGGAATCTGTTAATTTGTTATTATTCATTTTCTACTTTACTACTCGCTAACAACCATCCATAATATTCGCATGAAAAAATCACTTGCATATCTGCCGAAACGCAAACGAGACGAGCTGGAAGTGATAAAGGATATTATCCTTGAGAAAATCCCGGACGTGCAAATGATAGTCCTTTTCGACTCCTATGCACACGGCGGCTGGCAAATAAGATATAGGTAATTACCCATATGGCTGAATTTATCAAAGACAGAGAAATATATGAAAAAGTTATCAGCGACCTTATCAAGTTTGAAACCGGTCCCCATTGAAACTGGCTGATATTAAGTCTCTTACGGAATCCAGCGGCAATAGTTCTGAAAGGAAACCGATTATGAAGGTTTTGTATCTCTTCACTTTCAGTTTAATGCTCATCGCTGCCCACGCAACAGAGCCTGAACTGACAGAAACAGAGTATTTCGCTGTCTTCATGGAAGGCAAAAAAGTTGGCCATTCCATACAAAGCCGCGTAGTAGCCGCCGATAAAGTCACAACTACAGAAAAGGTCAGCATCACTATCAGTCGCGTCGGCACCGCTATGAATATGAACATGACAGCAACCTTTATTGAGACAACTGACGGCAAGCCGCTGGGCTTCGAAACGATCCGGGAAGTCAGTGGAATGGTGACGAAAATTGCAGGCATAGTAAACAAAGACCAAACGGTTAGTCTTACGACTACCTCGATGGGTGCTGAGCAGAAGAGCTCTTTTGAATGGCCGAAAGACGCCAAAATGGCTGAAGGCCTGCGTCTCTTGGCGCTAAAAAAAGGCCTTAAGCAAGGCACCACCTATACCGCCTCCCCATTCAACCCCGCAGTCCTTCAGGCTCTTGATACACAAATAACTGTCGGGCCAAAACAGAATGTCGACCTGTTAGGTCGCGTTGTCGCTTTAACGGAAGTTGTCTCTAAACAGAATATGCCGGGGACCGGTCAAATCGTCAGCACCAGCTATGTCGATGAAAACCTCCGAGTCCAAAAAAATATTGTGCCTCTTATGGGAATACAGATCGAAGTGGTCGCCTGCCACAAAAATTTCGCACTCGGCAACAATGATGTTTTTGATTTACTTGACAAAATGTTCTTAGCCAGCCCTGTATCCTTAGGCAATATAGACCCATCAGGCTCAATCACCTACGATTTGGCCCCTACCCAAACTGGGAACACATTGAATATACCTTTTAATGATAACCAGAAAGTACGCCACCTTAAGAACGGAAGTGTAATTGTCACTGTCAAACCTGTTGAGCCTCCCAAAGGTGCGAGCTTCCCTTATAGTGGTAACGACCAGGTAATCCTTGAGGCCTTGAAGCCTACACCTTTTATTCAAAGTAACGAAAAGAAAATAATCGACCTCGCCACTCAGGCCGTCGGTGACACCAAAGACGCTGCCGAAGCCGCCTGCAGGATAGAATCGTTTGTCGCCGAATACATCAATCGTGCGACCCTTTCTGTTGGTTACGCCTCAGCCCTCGAGGTTGCAAACAGCAGACAGGGCGACTGTAGTGAGTTTGCCGTATTGACCACAGCAATGTGCCGCGCCGTAGGAATCCCCGCCCAGATGGTCGTAGGAATTGCTTACGTAAAGGATTTTGCTGGCTTAAAGGACCGTTTCGGCGGTCATGCATGGGTGCAGGTGTATATAGGCCAAAAATGGATCGGCCTCGATCCAGCTTTCAAAAACGCCGGCTTGAAAGGTTATGGCCCTGGCCACATCATTCTAGCCATAGGCAATGGTGATCCCAAGCACTTCTTAAACCTTGTTACAACAATGGGAAAGTTTAAAATTGATAAGATTGTAGTTAACAAGCCTAAGTAAATAGTTCCACGCTATACGCCGTCCATTAGTTCCTATCCCCAACCCCCGAACGCCGAATCCTGTCCTTGCCTGCACGCCGAAGCTTTAGCGAAGGAGGGAGCAAAGTCGAATGATCAGCCTTTGAATTTTAATCTGTAACTTTACATTTTGCATTTTGATTTTTAATTTCCCCTTGCTATACACCCCCTGCGCTTTTGATCGATCAAAAGCGCAGGTACCTGAAAATAGTTGTACAAAAAACGCTCACTTTTGCTCAAAAAGTGTTCATTCTTTGTAATTTCTTTGTCATTTTTGTAAATAGTCATACCCTTTTCTGCTCGTTTTTTCAACATGCAGCGCTTTTGATTGACGCTTTTGCTCGTTTTTAGCCTGCAAATCAACTTCACTTCCTAAATCTGTGTCCCAATTACCCCCAAATCCCATATTCTTTTTCAAAATCCATCCCTCAAACCCCTGCGCATATGATTGATTTTCGGTTTTGAATATGTATATTTAATATTTGCTTTTTAATCTTTGATTTTTTAACAATAACCAGCGATGTAGTATTATGTCTTGTTATTTTTTCGGTGCTTTGCCCGTGAGATTTTGCAGGTACCTGATTTCTGATTCGTTCAGTTTGCGAAATTTACCTATACCAAGACCTCTTAGGTTTAATCTGCCAATATGTGTTCTCTTTAGTGCTTTGATAGGATAGCCTACTTTAGCTAAGAGCCGGCGTATCTCTCGGTTACGTCCCTCTTTTAGGGTTATTTCTAAAAGAGATTCCTTGTAGCTGCGTCTTAATATTTTAACTGAAGCTCTGCTGGTTTTGCCTTCGGCCAGCCATACTCCCTTCTTGAGCCTCTCGATTGCTTCGGTAGAGATCCGGCCTTTGATGTTGGCGACGTAAGTTTTGGCTACTCCATAGCGTGGGTGAGTCAGTTTATTTGCTAATTGCCCGTCGTTGGTAAGCAGTAAAATACCGGTAGTCTCGGCATCGAGTCTGCCGACGCAAAAGAGACGCTGATTAAACGGGATTAAATCGATGGCTTTTTTTCTGCCTTGAGGGTCCCGGCTTGTACAAATTACACCCTTGGGTTTATTCAAAATAAAGTAAGCTTTTTTTCCTGGAGCGACCTTCTTATTGTCCAGCGTTATCATATCCACGTCGGAATCGGCAAAGGCCGGCAGCTCGTTAACAAGCTTTCCGTTTACCTTTACAAGGCCTTGGAGTATAAGTTTCTCACAATTTCTACGTGAGCCCAGACCTGCTGCAGCTAATATCTTTTGCAATCGTTCTTTTGGCATTGGCTTGTCCTGACATTGACATTTTATTCAGTAGTATATAATATATGATAAGTCAAATGAGTTATTTATGAAAGGACTCAATCCTGCTATGAATCAACAGCAAAATAAATCCAAAGTCGCGGTACTGCGTACCACACCGCAGAGTGTTCTTGAAACATATAAGGAATTGATGCACCTTGCTGAATATGACAGGTACATTTCCAGGGATGTGGGGACGTTAATAAAACTGAATCTATCCTGGACTAAATATTTCCCTGCCTGTTCGTCGCAGCCCTGGCAGGTTGAAGCTGTGGTGAAAACCCTTTTGGCAGACGGTTTCGCCAAAGATAAACTTTTGCCGGTTGAAAATAAAACCGTTGTTACAAATCCGGTTAAGGGTGCACAGAATAACAAATGGATGCCGATATTGAATAAATATGGTTTGGGTTTTACCCCTCTGACAGGAGTTGATTGGGTAAAATACGAATTTAAGCAGCCGCTTTTGAAGCTCAACGAGATTTTCCCGGACGGCATTGAGATTCCGGAAATGTTTATCGGCAGGAATGTAATTCATCTGCCGACTCTAAAAACTCACGGACATTCAGTAACAACAGGTGCGATTAAGAATTCGTTCGGAGGGCTGCTTAAAGAAGTGCGGCATTATGCGCACAAGTATATACATGAAGTACTGGTTGATTTAATGATTATGCAAAAAGAACTTCATCCGGGGATTTTTGCAGTTATGGATGCAACAGTTTGTGGCGACGGCGCAGGTCCCAGAACAATGATACCGAAGATTAAAAACTTTGTGCTGGCAAGTGCCGACTCTGTGGCTATTGATGCTGTGGCAGCGAAGATGATGGGATACGAACCTATGGAAATTCCCTACATTCGAATGTGCGATGAGAAAGGGCTTGGAGCGGGAGATATTCGGAACATAGATATCATCGGGGAAGATATATCTGATGTAAATTTCGGATTTACTACAAGACGGAGCTTTGTTATCTGGGGAGACCAAATGTTAAGGAAAGGCTTTTTGAAATTTCTGGAAAAGCCGCTTCTGCATACACCTTTAGTGGTCTGGGCCCCTTTTGCCTCGAATTTATATCATGATTTTCTTTGGTACCCACTAATCGGCAGACAAAAAATACGCAAATTTATGAAGACTTCGTGGGGACAGCTTTTTGAAAAATATTGAGTCTTCGGTTCTTTTATAAGCAGATATTTTCTTACAATCTATAGAGTTGTACCTTGGATATACACAAAACGGAACTTTTGAAGTCTGAGCATTCCAGTAAAGCAAAAATACTTTTGCTGGGCTTGATAGGCTTGGCTGGATGCGTGCTCATCTTTGTATGTACGAGCAAGTATGGGCCGGGGATTACTCCTGATTCTGTAGAGTATGCAGCTGCCGCTGAGAGTCTGCTTGGTGGCAAAGGTTTCCTGCGATTGAACGGCTCGGTTTATGAATCCTGGCCGCCATTATACCCTCTGCTATTGGCGCTATTGAAACTCTGTGGAGTGGAAGTTTTTTTTGCCGCACGCTGCCTCTCAGCATTGTCATTTGGATTAGCGATTTGGCTCTGTGGAGTTTGGTTACTAAAGCAAAGCGGCTCGTTATTTTTGGCAATGGTATGCTCTGTCTGTATTCTTTGCTCCAAACCGTTGTTTGGTGTATCCCTCTGGGCCTGGAGCGAGCCGGTATTTGTCCTGCTGATAATAGGATTCTTCTTTGCTTTATCAGCTTTTGCTGAGAGGCCGACGCTTCGGCGCTGCTTGATGCTGTCTATGGTAACTGCCGCTGTCTGTCTTACACGCTACATAGGTGTAGTTACAATTGCTGTGGGGGGATTTGTAATTATCTTCAATAAGCAACAGGCCTTACTGAAGCGAGTAGTTTTTGCAATTCTCTGGTCAGCTCTTTCTTTGTTCCCCCTTGCCTTGTGGCTGTTGAGGAATCAGCTTCTCACGGGCACATTAATGGGCTCAAGGTATCCGTCAAAGCTGGCTATCTCTGAAAACATAACCCTGGCAGGCAATGACCTGGCGAGCTGGCTGCTGCCGTACCATATTGTCAGCAGTGTTCCGGGGTGGATATTCTTCTGTTTATTTTGCCTTTTCATAATGGGAGCTTTTGTGGTGATTGTCATCAACGGGCGCAGAAGAAATCTGCACTGGCCAAGTTCCCCCCTGATGATATTGTTGATATTTATGGCCCTTTACGCCTCCGGCATACTATCAGCCGTTACAAGAGTGCGAGTGGATGTTCTTAGTGACCGGCTTTTAGTTCCCTTGTATTGTCCTTTAGTGATGTTATTTCTGGGCATATTCGCATTGGTTCTTTTCGAAAAACCAGGAGTTGCAGTATCAGATAAAAATATACATAATAAATTTATCCGGCTGTCTGTCGGCATCGGCATTGGTTTGGGTTTATGTTTGGTCACAGGAACCAGCTATGTTTTGGCCGGTGCCCAAAAAGCAATCCGTGATGGTGCAGGCGGAATCAACAGCAAACGCTGGCAGGAATCAGAGACAATTGCGTGGATGAGGACCCATAATTTGACAGGCCGGATATTTTCTAACGACACCAATCCCATTTATATCCTGACACAACATACTTCGCAGCAGTTGCCTGCTTTGCCGAGCTTTTATGCCGACCAGGCTGATCAGCACAGACTCGATATATCGAGATTTATATCAGCAGTTGAATCCGAAGATGATACATACGTAGTTTGGTTCATACCAAACCCCCGGACTTATCTTTACGACCCGGTTCAGTTACAGCAGTTCTGCCGGCTGGAAATGCTGCAGAAATTTGCAGACGGAGCGGTTTTAGCTGCCTATCCTGCACCAGGGAAAGATAAGTAGGCGCTCTTTTGTGGACCTTAAACCAGAGCAAACCTAATAATGCCTCAAGAATTGGTGTCTGTGGGAATTAACGTCCGATATTCGTTTTTTTGTTGACCTGAGAGGCTTTTCTGACGATAATATATTATCTAAGTTACTTCAGTTGAATATTTTTCCGCAATTCTAAGGAGTTTGATATGCCAATAGGCAAAAGAAGAGGCGACAATGCGATGCTTTATACTGTGATAACCTTTGCAGGACTTTTTATAGCTGCAACAGTAGCGGCAGTTGTTTTTTATCTTAAGTTCGAGGAGCAAAGGAAAGAGACAATTAGCCTTGGTGAGCAGAAGCAGGAATTGGCTACAAGCCAGGAGTGGACAAAACGGGGCTCACTTGTCGGATCAAAGCAGAGCCGTGAAACTTATCTGGGCAAAGCGCTTTCCTATATTGACCAGATGGTTTACCTTGTGATTGGTGGGATGCCTGAGCAGACCTCCGCCGAGGTAAAAGTTGATACCGCCGGCAGAGAGGTTAAAACGATAATAGATACCTTGGCGGTTAAGTACAGTGATATTACAACCGCTGACCCAAACACCACAGGCCTGGTAAGGATAATCGAAAATCTCAACGCAAAGCTGCAGAAGACTGAAGAGGAAGTTGTAACCGTCCAAAGCCAGTTGGGTGATTTGCAAAACCGATTTAATGATGCTATGAGCGCAAGCTTTGAAAAGGAACAAAAACTTCTTGCAGAAAAGGACCAATATCAGCAGTTGGTTAACGAGATTTCTCAGGACTATAACGACCTCAAGAGCCTGTTGGAAAAGACCACAGAGCAGCAGGTACAGACCCTTGTCGGCCAATTGGAGCAGCAAAGGGCTGAGAGTAGCAGAGTGAATCAGGACCTGTTGAAAAGAAATGCAGAATTAAGAATAGCCGAAAACAGGATACAACACCTCCAAAAGGATATCGAGGCTATCAAACCCCTGCCTGACAGCGAGGCCAAGGCCTTTAACCCGGATGGCAAGGTTATTATGGTGGATGACCAGACAAAAATTGTTCACCTTAATATCGGCAGACGTGAGCATGTTTATCAGGGGCTGACATTTTCGGTTTATGATAAGAATCTTCCTGTCCCAAGAGAGGGTAAAGGTAAAGCCGAGGTTGAAGTATTTGATGTCGAGGAAAATATATCTACAGGAAGAATTGTACGTTCCGAGATTAAAAGGCCCATTGTCGTTGGCGATGCTGTTGCAAATCTGATTTGGGATGCTGAAGAGACGAATATCTTTGCTGTTGTCGGCGATTTCGATATCAATGGTGATGGTAATATCGACCAGGACGGATTGGCTAAGGTAGTTACACTTATTGAGAAATGGGGAGGTAAGGTTCCAAAAAATGTTTTGGTTGAAACGGATTTCCTTATCCTCGGCTCGGCGCCGGAGGTCCTCAAAAGGCCTACATTTGAACAACTGGAGGTTGACCCAATGGCGATGGATAAATACGAGGCCTCTTTAGATAGGCTCTCAGCGTATAAGGACGCTCAAAACCAGGCAAAGAGCCTTTCAGTTCCAATAATGAATACTGAAAGATTCCTTTACTTTATTGGTTATAAGACAAGGTCGGCCCAGCCTGGTGCTTTTTCCTTCTAACTCCATCGGCTCCTGGGCGGATCGATTCCTATTGAGGCAACAAAGACTTGGCCGGTATATTGCAAGGCAGTTGCTGATTTAAAACCCGCTTTTGCGGCTGCGAAAGTCACAGTGTAATCCGCTCTTATAGCTGTTCCAAGCGGCTGGCCTGTATCACAATCCAGTCCCGAAGGTATATCGATTGCCAGAATCGGACATATCTGAGAATTTATTGAGTCAATCAATATCTTGTAATCGCCTCGCACAGGCCCTTCCAATCCTGTGCCGAAGATGCCGTCAACAAGCATATCTGCTCCTGCCGTAAAACTTTTAATTCGGCTGGCGATTCGAGAGGTTTCCAAATCCAATGATTCAATCGACTGGCTGAGTTTTTGCAGGATTTGCAGGTTTATGGCTGCATCACCTTTGATTTTCTTTCTATCACCTATAATTACTACCTTTACCATAAAATTATTATTCAACAGCTGCCGGGCAATAACATAGCCGTCGCCGCCATTATTACCTGTTCCACAGAAGATACAGACCTTAGGTTTTGCTTTGGATTTGAGTTTTTCTTTAATCAGTTCGGCGCAACTTCGGCCGGCATTTTCCATTAGAACAACACCGGGAATTCCAAGCTCATTTATCGCCCAGGCGTCAAACGCACGAACCTGGTCTCTGCTGAGCACAACATAATTTTTATTCGGCGAATATTTTTCCATAATCATCTATTGTATTTTTTGCCTTCTTGTTCTTTATATGTGACATCCTGACAAAAGTAACTATTGCCAGAAGAATGGCTGTTCGGTAGAATTCCTTCATTTTGAGCCTTCAATAATCGTTCACGATAAACTACATTTTTAACAAAACTCCAAAAAGTTTGCAAAAGGATTAACGGGACTTAAAAGTTATCCGGTAATAATAATATTCGACATATTGAGGAATTTGGTGTAAATATTTGGTGGATTATGACGGAAGATGCAGATGGTTGAGCAGATTGTTCGGCACTTTTAGCGTTAGTAAGGGAGTTTGTATTTTGGATATGAGATTTTTAATAAGACGGTTTTTCCTGGCTGGGATTGTCGCTGTTGTGGTTAGCGGCTGTGGGGGCAGCGAAAGTGATAAGGTTGAGGGGGATGCCTTGGGCGGGAACTATTCTGAAGAGCTTGATTTGCCTGAGCCTTCCGGCGGATTTGTGCTGTCGGTTGGAGATGAGACTATTACAAGTGCGGAGGTTGTCCGTCCATTGATCCGGCATTTGAAGCGATTTGCCGAAGGTGTAACATTAGAAGAGTTTAGCAGAGGTGTAAGGGCAGATGTTGAAAAACTTATAATCACGAGGGTGTCGGATATTCTGGTTTATCAAAAGGCCAAGGCAGAATCGCCGTCTGAATTTGATGGTGCGCTGGCAAAAGCGGCTGATTCGGAGATTCGACAATTTTTAATGAAGTTTGGAGGTGATTATGCCAAGGCAGAAGCAGCGTTAAAAGAAATGGGGATGGATTGGATTAGTTTCAAAGAGCAAAAAAAGAAGGCTATTCTTAGTTATTCCTATATGTTAGAGCAGATTCCGGAGATTGAGCCGGTTACTTATAATGAGTTGTTGGAGGTTTATAACAAGGTCAAAGGTGAGGTTTTTAGCACGCCGGAGCGTATCAGATTTCGCCTGATTGATATACAGCCGGCCCTGATAAAAGTTCAGGATGTAAATCAAACCAGGCAGGAGCAGGCAAGGGCTTTGGCGGATGAATTACTTGAGCGGATTGATAGCGGAGAAGACTTTGGGATGCTTGTTCAGCAGTACTCTCAAGGCCCTATGCAGGCACAGGGCGGATTGTGGAAGTCTTTGGAGCCGAACTCTCTTGCCGTGCCATATGATGTTTTGGGCAGCAGTGCCAGTACGATGAAGACGGGCGAGATTGCCGGGCCGATTGAGGTTGAGGGACACATTTTCATAATGAAATTAGAAGAAAAGCAGGCCGGTTATGTCGAGCCATTTGAGCAAGTTCAAAAGCAGATAGAGCAGAAAATAATCAGGGCCCGGAGAGAAAAGGCCATCTATGATTTCAGGGTAAAGTTTGTCAAACAGGCTGCATTAGGTAATGTTGATAGATTTGTGGGATTTTGTGTTGAAAGGCTATATAAGGCCTGTATGCAGGAAGTCGATTAAGTCTTTCGTTAAGTAAATAGCAGGGTTTTGAGATGCAAATTATCGCACACGGCATAGATTTGGTAGATTGTCCTCGTATTGAGAAGATGATAGAACGTCACGGCCAGCGTTTTTTAGAACGGGTCTTTACGGCTACAGAGCAGGCTTATGCACAATCGAACAAAAACAGAATAGAGAAGTTGGCCGGCCGGTTCGCTGCTAAAGAAGCTGTACTTAAACTTATGGGAACAGGCTGGCGTGGTAAAATTGCGTGGACGGATATAGGGATAGTCAATAGTCCATCCGGTCAACCTGATGTAACATTGACCGGCGAGGTTAGTGAGATAGCCGGCCGGCTTGGTATAGAACATATAAGCGTCAGTATTACGCACACGGCTAACTTTGCAATTGCATCTGCTGTTGCGCTGGCAAAATCAAATGAAGACGAATGATTTTGACTGCATCGTTATAGGAGCCGGTCACGCCGGGGTAGAAGCTGCTCATTCCGCTGCTAAGGTTGGCGCGAAGACTGCTCTTATAACAATTGATAGAAACACAATAGCCCAGATGAGCTGCAATCCTGCTGTTGGGGGTCTTGGCAAGGGACAGATTGCCCGTGAGATAGATGCATTGGGGGGGCTGATGGCCCTTGCGACGGACGCAACCGGTATTCAGTTTCGGATGTTAAATCGTTCCAAGGGTCCGGCTGTCCAAAGCCCGCGTGCTCAGGTTGACAGGCATAAATATGCTGACTGGATGCGAGCTGCTCTTGAGGATTTGGAAAATCTGACAATTATTGAGTCGATGGCAAGTGACATCACAACGAAAGATGGTAAGGTTTGTGGTGTTACCTGCAAAAACGGCCATAATTATCAAACCCAAACTGTTATTGTATCACCGGGGACATTTTTGACAGGTAAGCTCTATTGCGGCAGCCGGTGCTGGGTGGGAGGCAGAATCAATGAGCCGGCCAGCAGCGAACTTTCAGAAAGTCTAAAACGGCTGGGATTGCAACTTGGCAGGATGGCTACAGATACGACGCCGAGATTGGATGCCGGGACTGTCAACTTTGGCAAGCTTCAGGTCCAGCTCGGCGATGAAGTACCTGTATCTTTTTCATTTATGACAGAGGCAATAAGCAGGCCTCAAATTCCCTGTTGGATAACCTATACCGATGAGAGGATTCATCAACTTCTTCGTGATAATTTGCATAGAGCTCCACTTTCATCCGGCCAAATCAAGGCAGCGGATCCGCGATACTGCCCGAGTATCGAGGCAAAGATTGTCAGATACGCCGACAAAAAACGACATAGGATATTCCTCGAACCTGAAGAAGAGGAGATTAAAACTATTTACTGCAACGGCATATTTACATCAATGCCGCGTGACGTTCAGGATAAAATGTTGAAGTTGCTGCCTGGAACAGAAGATGCGCGGGTTATCTATTATGCTTATGCAGTTGAGTATGATTTTTGTCTGCCGATTCAACTGTATCCAAGCCTGGAGACCAGGAAGATATCAGGATTATTCCTTGCAGGTCAAATCAACGGAACAAGCGGCTATGAAGAAGCTGGGGGGCAGGGAATTATGGCCGGGATCAATGCAGCCAGAAAACTTCAGAACAAAGAGCCAATTGTTTTAGGCAGAGACCAGGGATATATAGGCGTGCTTATAGATGACCTTTTGACTAAAGGTATCGATGCAGAAACCGAGGAAGGAGAAGGTCGATTTGGTATTTTAACAGAGCCATACCGGATGTTTACTTCGCGTGCGGAATATCGGCTTTCTTTGAGGGCGGATAATGCGGACAGAAGGCTGACACAGATAGGCAGAAGCATCGGGCTTGTGGGCGATGAACGGTGGGAAAAATTTCAGGATAAACAAAAAGGTATTGCCAGATTCAAAAAATATCTGCAGGAAACTCGCTCGGGTGGTTTGAGTTTGTGGGAACAGTTACGCCAGCCGGCTAATACTGTTATGCAGACTGTGACCAGCGATGAGCGTGTAAAAAAGATGAGCCTTAGTGAGCAAGTGATGCAAACGACTGTTTTTGATGCAAAGTATGAGGGGTATATAGCCAAACAAGAGCGTTTGGTGGCGGGTTTACGTACTTTGGAGAGCAAAGAAATTCCGCAAGAGTTAGACTATAACAAGATTGAGCACCTTCGAGCTGAGGCGAAGGAAAAGCTGTCAATTTACAGGCCCGTAACTCTCGGCCAGGCATCTCGAATAAGCGGCATTACGCCTGCCGATATTACGGTTATTCAGATACACCTTAAAAGCCATAGCGCAGATTGACGAGATTTTTCAATCAAAAGCGCAGCATAGACAAAAATCGGGGGTAAAAATGGGGAAAAATGATGGAAAATGCGGAAAAATTCCCAAAAATCAACGTGTTTTGAGCAAAAATGAGCGCTTTTTGTACAACTTTTTGGCAGGTACCTACGTTTTTGATTGAAATATCAGGGGTGAATCCGCAGGTTTGGCCGGGGAGATTTTGCCTGGTGGGTTTAGGAATTCTAATCGATTGAAAAGCTCAACTTATAGAATAAAGGGTGGTTCACATAGGAAATTTTTGATTGTCGATTTGGCGGGATTTGTGGTGTGTGATACGGGATATTTTGGATAGAATAAGGTGCGGCGAGGTAGGGGAGGGCGGCGAAAGAAGGGATGAGATGAGAGGGGAGGGGAGGTGTAAGTCGTGGCTCGTGACCCGTGACTCGTGAGTCGTGGGCCGTGACGCCGGTTTGCTTTGTTTAGCCTTGACTGGCTAAATACTATATACTTACTACTATCGACTAAATACGAAATACGATATACGAATTTAATCTTGTGGTTTTTGACCAAGATGATATAATTTGAAACAAGCTAACAACGGGGGCCGGCAGCCGGGGCGGCGAATTTGTGAACAGTATTTAGTGAGTAGTATTTAGTGAATGGTATCTGAGGCGGCTTTTTATGGAATCATCCAGGTTAGCGGAATTAGAACAAATTCCCGGCGTTGGTAAAACTATTGCCCAGGATATAATGGCAGAACTGGAAGGACAAGGAATAACTAACTGCTAACGTGGAGCCAAAGTAATTGATTATTGATTAAGGATGCTTTATTATTGGTATTCCACCGAAGGCGGGTAAGAATTAAAATACTTAGCCAGATGCGCTCGCCGTGCTGCGCAGGTCGCAGCAGGTCGAACTGCTCCGCGAACAGACGGAAACGAGTTGTGAAACTAAGATGACAAGCTTTATTTAGCCACAGAGGATGCCAATGGGTTCTATTGGAGATTTAAAAAAGCTTACTTATCCAACCTCACGTATTGCTGAAGTGATGACACAAATTAAACAGCAACAACAAAGGTTAGCGGAGGTAACAAAATCTATTGGTACTATTAATATTCCTGATTATTCGCATGCGATAAGACAAATGCAAACATATGTCAGAAGTATTAAAATTCCGGAACCTGTGAAATATATGCAAGAGCATCTTCAAAAACTAGCTGAAAGTACAAAGGTGTTTTTTGAGGCTCTTGAAAAGTCAAGAAATTCAGATTTTAAAGCATTTACATGGATGATAGACAATGGTTGGCCACCGCTGATTCATGTTGCAATAAATACTCCAACAAAACTGATGAATTATTGCATAAAAAATAAGATGGACAGAAAAAGCATAAGAAAGTTACTTGATAATGAAATCGTAAAATACCACAACAGCGATATGATAAAGAAAACTATTTCGCCAAGTTGGGATAACAGCTTTATTTCTAAAAAAAGAATGAAAATATTACAATCTGCCGTACAAGCACATCTTGATAAAAAGTATGAGCTGTCTGTTCCGGCTTTACTTACGCAATTAGATGGAATACCAAATGAATATTTTAATTTCTCTACTAATTCAATCCACCAATGCGAAGAACTTTTTATTTCGCAAAACTCCGTTTCTAAAGATGAACTTATGGAACTGATATTCCTGTATTTGAAATCTATTATTTTTAAGGGCATAGACAATAATGATGATAAACTTATGGAAATAAACAGACATAAAATATTGCATGGGGTTTATGTAAACTATAACAAAGAGTCTGTTTCACTGAAGTTAATGCTGATAATAGATATACTGATAACTTATCCAAAATTTGTCAGTCTACCACATGCAAAAGTTTATCATATGCCTCATTGTCCTCATTACCAAAGAGCTTCAAAAAACAAAAAGAAAAAATATAGGATGATACACACTCGATTAAGCGCTTCTAATGGTGGACTAAAACCATGTAAACGTTGCCTAAAGAATGTGAAATAAAAGAGATTGGACGAGCCCGCCATAGGCGGATGAATTTTTATAATCATGGTTAGGTATAGAGAAAAATATGTCATTTCTTAAGCAGGATGATGTTGATAAGATTAAATCGGAGTTAGCATTAATAAACTCACGACACTTGGATCTTACAATTAAACTTTGGAAATTGTATTACAGACTGAAAACAGAAAAAGCTAAGGAATATTTGAGCCATGGAGTTATGCGCAGACTGGGTATTATGATGCGTTCTGTAGAGAATGTTTTCACAATCTTTCCGATAGAAAGAATTAATCTATTGAGCATGAATGAATTAAGTGATGTTGATATTAATTTACACGCCTTTCTTGTAAATATTTTTGGGCTTTTGGATAATCTGGCGTGGGTATTGATCCACGAAAAACAATTGGCTGCCAAAGTTGATAAAATGAAGGTTGGCTTGTATCAGAAAAAAACGCAAGAACATCTAACTAAAGAATTTCGATGCTATCTCAATTCTGATCGCAATAAGAAATGGTATGCTGAATATCTTAAAAACTACCGCGACGCACTATCACACCGAATTCCTCTTTATGTGCCTCCCAAAACGTTAACTCCTGAACAAAAATCGCAAGTAGAGCAAATCGAGAATAAAATTGCCGTTTGCTACAAATCGTGTGATTTGGACATGGGCATGATAAAAAAACTTCGCAAAGAACAGGATAGCATCGGAGATATATGCTTTCTTGTCAGCCACGCTTTTTCTAAGAGTAAATCTATTATTTTACATGCTCAGCTTATCACCGATTTCAATACTATTGAAGAAATAATAAAAAAATATTGTGAAATGTTTTAGAATAATCATACCTAAGAAACAAAAGAATTATTAGCGAAATTGAAGAAGCAACGGGAAGCTGTTATATAGACTGCATTGTTATTGTTGGGCAGGAGAAATATTATGTTTTTTAACCGTGTAAATGGGAAATGTTAGAATAAATAGCACCTGTAGCGTAAATAGGAGTTGAATATGATTATCCGTAAAGAAATAGAGTCAGATATTGAAGCAATAACAGAAGTCACCCTTGCCGCGTTTAAGAATTGCCAATACGGCAATCACACCGAACAGTTTATTATCCATGCATTGCGAGCGGCTGATGCCTTGACCGTTTCCCTGGTGGCGGACGTTGAGGGAATATTGGTGGGGCATATCGCGTTTTCTCCGGTAACGATTTCTGATAGTAGTCAGAATTGGTATGGTCTCGGCCCCTTTTCCGTGTTGCCCGAATACCAGAAACAAGGTATAGGGAAAGCCCTCATACACGAAGGCCTATCTTTGCTGAAAGGCTTAGGAGCCAGAGGATGTGTTCTTGTGGGCGATCCGAAGTACTACGAACAGTTCGGGTTCAGAAATCTGCCGGAATTGATTCTCGAAGGAGTCCCCCATGAGAACTTTCTTGCCCTGCCGTTTGGCGAAAACAAGGCTCAGGGTGTTGTGGTGTTTCACCAAGGTTTTTCTGCAACTGTATGAAAAAGCAGTAGCTCAGGCACGTTCGGAGGTTATCAGCCGTAATATCGTATGCGGCGATTACAATAGCTCGCTTGAAAAAGCTCTGTCTGCTGCAATTAAAGGTGTCCAGTCATAAAATACTAAAACGCGGGATCATTTAATAAAAGAGATTGGACCCTTCGATGCGCTTCGCTTACTCAGGACAGGGTTTTGAGTTGATGTGTCCCCTCCCTTCCATCCTTCGTCCCTTCGGAACTACGGAGGACAGGCTACGGTCGGGGCTTGGTATTTGGACTTTTGGTGGCGGCATGATTGGGTTATGAGAAGCTGCTTTTTTTGTCATCTCGGCAAGGCCGGCCAGGCATAACTGCGACCACGTCTCCATACTGTCCCGGAGTTGCTGCAGTTGGGCGGGTGTCATAAAAGACATTTGGGTAATCATCTGCTCCCGCCTGGCAACTTCCGGAGCTTTTAGAATCCAATGGTGGACTATTCCGAGATGGACACTGCCGACCTCATTGGATTCGTCATTGAGAAGGGCAGCAACGCAATCAGTGTGGCTGGTCTCTACCGAGATTTCCTCGGCCACTTCACGCTCAACTGCTGCAAGGTACGCTTCGTAGAAGTCGTTACTGAATAAGGGCATGTCATCGACAGGGTTTATGTGGCCTCCTATTCCGATTGACCTGAGGCCGACAAGCCGAGTTTCGCCGGCCCGTTTTCCCCGAACGTAGCTGAGGTATTTGCCTTTATGACTTATAATCACGTAAGGAATGAGCTGTTTATAGTCAGCATCTTTTTCGGCATCCGACCTGAGCATAAAACGAGCTGCGCCGGGCGCAAAGAGTTTGCGGAGATAGCGTTCTACATCAAACATCAATCCATTAAACATTCCTGCCTCTTCGAGGATTTTTCGCTCGATAACCAGCACCTTCTCTTGTCCAGCCATGCACTTACTCCTTTTTTCAGTTCATCTGTGTTATGAACATATCTAACTGTAATCCTGTCGTTTTGTCAATGAATACTGCCGACCTCCTTGTATTCGAGTCAGGTTTTGCGTAGAGTGCATTAAGTAAAGCCACTACATTAGTATTTAATGGTTGAACTTATTCGGATAATGTTGTATTGTCCCGTCTTTCGTTTCTTTGGGAAAGAAAATGGACCTGATAAGAAAGATTAAGCAGGCAGAAGCTCAGGCACAGGAAATTATCGACAAAGCCAAATCTGATGCGGCCCAGCAGGCCGAGAAGCTGCGGGAAAATCACGACCAGGCTGTGGCAGAGGCTGAGCAGGCAAGAAAAAAAGCCGTCGAAGCGGCTGTAGCAAAAGCAGAAACACAAGGGTTGAGGGAAGTTGAAGAACTCGGTGCCAGGGCACAGAAAAAGCTGCAGCAGGTGCACAAGGCCGTTGAGAGTAAGGAAAAAAAAGCGGCAGAAAGAATTATGGAGTTTTTGTATTCCGGACTAACAAAGAGCAGTACAAAGGAGATGTCCTGAAAGGCACATAATGGCAATTGTCCAGATGAAAAAAGTGCTTATTGCCAGTCACCGCAGTGAAGTGACGCAGTTACTGGAGGATCTGCAGGCAGCAGGGCTTTGCCAAATATTAAATGCTGAGGAGGCGCAAATAGCCAAGGATTGGCCCGAGCTTGGGGGTGCCATTGAGCAGCCGAGAGATATTGAAGAGCTGTTAGGTCGGTTGTCAAAAAGTATAAGATTCCTTGAGGGTTTTTGCGAAAAGTCGAAAGGTCTTGCGAGCATTCTTTCCGGCCGGTGTGTGATAGACGAACAATCATATCGAAAGGCAATCTCTAATAAAGAAATTCTGGAAATTGTTTCACAGTGTGAGCAGACGGAATCACAAATAGATAAGCTGCGAGTGGACATTGAGAATCTTGAGGAAACTTTGCATAAGCTGCAACCC
Organism: Sedimentisphaerales bacterium; assembly: GCA_016935195.1. Classification (GTDB taxonomy): domain Bacteria; phylum Planctomycetota; class Phycisphaerae; order Sedimentisphaerales; family Anaerobacaceae; genus JAFGRL01. The sequence continues at coordinate 20,400 of JAFGRL010000103.1, read as the reverse complement.
TGGCATAATCTGGAGGTGCCGGTTGAAGAACTTGGCGGGCTTAGCCGAACATTTTCTCTTGCAGGAATGATACCAACACAGCATATCGCCCAGGCAGAGCAACAAACTGTCGAACTGGGCGGGGCAATTCAGCGAGTTGGCATCTCAAACAATCAATATGCGTGTATTATTGTTGGCCGAAAAGATGAATTGCCGGAGTTGCAAAAGATGCTGCGGTCACTGGATTTTGAAGTATTTAGTTTTGAATCTATGGCCGGAACCGCAGCCCAGTTATCGACTCAGACTAAAAATAAATTAGACCAGGCAGTAAAACAGCTTAATCAAAACTTCCAAAAGGCAACAGAGCTGACGGAAAGTCTCCTTGAACTGAAAATACTTCATGACCATTACAGCAATCTGCTTAGCAGAGAACAGACGAAAGGTACAGCTCCTGCAACTGAGCAGACAGTTATTTTAGAGGGTTGGGTTAAAAGGAAAGATTATCCGCAGTTAGAGAAGGTGGTTTCGGAATTTGGAGCATCGAGCTTAAGTGAGATTGAAGCTGGCGAAGATGAAGAAATACCTGTTGAGATAGAGAATAACAGGGCTTTTAGGCCTTTTGAAGTTGTAACAAGGCTCTACGGTATGCCGCAGCATTATAATGTTGACCCAACCGCTTTTCTTGCGCCATTTTTTGCTTTGTTTTTTGCATTATGCCTTACGGATGCCGGGTATGGTCTTTTGTTGATTGCCTTGATTGCTGTCTTTATTAAAAAAATGCAAGGCGATAAAAAGTTGATGTGGATGCTGGGTTTTTGCGGGGTGTTTACAATATTTGCAGGTGCTTTAACCGGAGGATGGTTTGGAGATGCGGTACAGCAGTTTATACCGGCGTTATCACCTTTTAGAGAAAAAATGATGTGGTTCGACCCTCTTGAGAATCCAATGTTTTTCTTTAAGTTGTCCCTGTCGTTAGGATATATCCAGATTTTAACCGGTCTTTTCATTGCTTTCTTCCATAACATCAGACAAAAGGACTATGCAGCGGCTGCGTTCGACCAGTTGACGTGGCTTGTAATGCTGAACTTGATTGTAATATGTATTTTTGTCGGTGGAAAGGCCGGGAGAATATCCGGTTTAATGGCGCTTTTCCCAGCCATATTAATCCTTTTGTTCAGCCACCACCAAGGCAGCTGGGGAGGACGAATAGGTATGGGATTATACAATTTATTCAGCGCAGTATTTTATATGGGTGATGTGCTCAGTTATCTGAGACTGATGGCGCTGGGAATGGTAACAGCAGGTATGGCGATGGCGACAAATATTATTGCGAAAATTATACCGGATATATTATCTACCGCTATTGGGATACCATACAGTATTGGTGTGGTCGTTGCGATAGTTATACTTATAGGAGGTCATACCTTCAATATGTTATTTAGTGCACTTAGTGCGTTTGTGCATACCCTGAGACTGCAATATGCGGAATTTTTTCCTAAATTTTTCGAAGGTGACGGCAAGTTGTTTGAGCCTTTGTCGAAGCAGTACAGACATATTTATATAAAGGGAAGTTAGCCGAATATAGTAAGCGTTTTAATGTAGAAAGGTTATAAAATGGGTTATGGATTGGTATTGGCTTTTTTAGGTGCGGGCATTGCAGCATTAATGGCAGGTATCGGCTCAGCAATTGGTATCGGGATAGCAGGCAGAAGCGCAACAGGTGTTTTAAGTGAAAAGCCGGAAAGATACGGCCAGATGTTTATTATGGTCGTATTACCTGGAACTCAGGGTCTGTATGGCTTCCTGGGAGCTTTTCTTATTATGTTAAGGATGAACTTCTTTGGCGAAGGAGGTGTTGCACCGATAAGTGTTCCTCTCGGCCTTCAGATATTGGCCGCGGGCCTGCCCGTTGGGTTTGCGGGATTGGTAAGTGCAATTCACCAGGGTAAGGTATGCTCAGGCGGTATTTTAATGGCAGCGAAAAGGCCGGAAATGGCCTTTAAGGCCGGCGTTATCTATGCGGTCTTTGTAGAGCTATACGCAATGTTAGGTTTGGTGGTTACGATGTTCATCGTGCTGATGGGCATAAGCTGGCCTGAAGTTGCCGCTGTGGCAGGAACATAAAGAACAACTTTCTTACGATAAAGCAAAAAAATGGAATCAGAACAAGTCACAAATAAGATTTTAGCTGACGCCGAGGCTGAGGCTGAAAAGATAAAATCCGATGCCGGCCAAAAGCAGGCCGCCGAGCAGGCCGAATTCCAAGAGAAGCTTGGAAACTATCAGCAGCAAACACATACATTGGCACAAAATGCAGCTAAAGAGAAAAAAGAGCGAATGCTGGCATCGGCACGGATGCAATCGGCAAAGCAATTGTTGACAGAAAAAAGAGCAATACTTGATGAGGTCTTTTCGCAGGCACGCAAACGATTAGAGAAGCTGTTGGAGCAGGACTACAAAAAACTTATGAAAAAACTGATGCTTGAAGCAGTTGAAACCGGTGAAGAAGAAGTAATTGTCGATTACAATGAGAAAGTTATCGACCAATCATTTATCGATGAAATCAATAAGCTTCTTAAGGATAACGGCAGTATCAAACTCGCTGAAGAAAAAAGAAAAATGAGCGGCGGTTTCATCTTGGACCGAGGCAAAATCAAAACCAATGTTACATTCGATGTTTTGATTGCCAGAGTGCGAACTGAACTGGAGGTTGAGTTAGCTAAGGAATTATTTAAAGCCGAACAATGATAACAGCAATTTCTGACATGCCTGTTATAGATTTCTACACCTATCCTGCTATTGGCCGAGATGATTGGCGCTATACATTCCAGACCGCCAGGGTCAGGGCACTTGAGACACAGATGCTTTCGGGTGCGATACTTTCAGATATGGCAGCAGCAGAGGATTTCTCACAGGCGGCAGAGCTTTTAAGCTCAAGTGAATATTCACTGTCGGCTGAGAGTAAAAATACCGGCCGATTTGAGAATGTGCTTCTGGCAAAGAGAGACGCTGTCAGGCAGTTGTTTGCCGAGCTTATGATAGATGAGGAAATAGTATTTCTGTTTAAGTCGCGAACCGATTTTGTGAATCTTCGACTGGCGCTTAGACGATTGATGACGGAAAAGACCCTGGGGACAGACTATGGCAGTGACGGCAATTTCCCGGCCGAAGAAATTGAAAAGGCCTTCGAGTCGCAGGAAAAAGAGTACATAGGCGAATTTGCACTTCCTGAGTATATGGCCGAGGCGGCAGAGACAGCTATTTTAGCTTACTACCAAAATAAGGACATACGGCAAATCGATTACGCTATCGATGTTGCGCAAAACAATTACAATCTAACAAGAGCAGGGCAGTTGAAGGGCGAGTTTCTGCTGGCCCTTTTTCGGATTCAGACAGACCTTACAAATATTCGCACGATGCTCAGAGTGAAATTTTCAGAGTTGGATGTACACAATATTTTTTTAGAAGGTGGCTATGTCCCTGCGGAAGTATTCGAGGATTCGCTGCATATGGAACTGGATGTAACCGAGGCAGGCTTTTTTCCGACCCCATACTATGATATTGTTGACAGAGGCTCGAGTTATCTTAAGGCGAATAAATCTTTTTTGAAGGCCGAGCAGCAGTGTGAGGATTACTTTTACGGATTTCTGAGAACAACTTCTCAGATTACAGCAGGGCCTCAGCCGGTTATTGCATATCTATTATTGAAGGAGGCCGAGATTCGGAAAGTGAGGTTTATATTGACCGCCAGGAAACACTGGATAGATAAAAGGCTGATTTTAGACCGTATTTCATAAGACAGGACCTGTTGGCAAATATGGAAGGAAAGATTGCAATTTTAGGCGAGTCGGATTTTGTCAGTGCGTTTTCAGCCCTTGGCACCGACACATTTACAGCGGAAAATTCCGAGCAGGCTCTGGATAATGCTAAAAAAATTCTTGAAAACAAATACGCTTTAATCGTGGTATGTGAGAGCACTATGCCCTTGGTAGAGGAGATTTTCGCAGCCCGGCAGAATGCCCCGCTTCCGTGCATTCTGGTCGTTCCATTTACCGGCGAAACCAAAGGAACCGCAGCAAAAGCTTTAGGTAAAGTGCTAAAAATGGCTACGGGGATTGATAATGAATGAGACAAATATTGGCAGGATTGTGAAAGTCGCAGGGCCTGTGGTTGTTGCCGAAAATATGACCGGGGCCCGAATGTACGATGTTGTTCGTGTAGGCAGTCTTAATCTGATTGGTGAAATCGTTGAGCTTCGCGGTGATTTGGCTTCGATTCAGGTTTATGAAGAAACCGGAGGCCTCGGTCCGGGTGAAGAAGTGACCGATACCCGGGCCCCATTGAGTGTCGAGTTAGGCCCTGGTCTTATCGAAAGCATTTACGATGGTATTCAAAGGCCTCTTGATTCTCTGGTCAAAGCTGAAGGCGATTTTATGAGCAGAGGCATTTCAATACCAGGGCTGAACAGACAAAAGAAGTGGCGCTTCAAACCCGTGGTTAAAGAAGGAACTAAAGTTGGCCCCGGAGATATCATAGGCCAGGTTCAGGAGACCGAACTTGTTGTGCACAGGGTAATGGTACCTGCAACAATTAAAGGAACGATTAAAAAAATCAAGGAAGGTGATTTTACAGTGGATGAGCCCGTTGCCATCTGCGTAGAGGGCAGCATCGAGAGCGAGATAAAACTGATGCAGATATGTCCTGTCCGCAGCGCCCGGCCAGCCCGGCAAAGGCTTATCCCTAATATTATGCTAAGTACCGGCCAGCGTATTATCGATACATTTTTTCCAATAACAAAGGGCGGGACCGCATGTGTTCCCGGGCCTTTCGGTTCGGGAAAGACTGTTATCCAGCACCAATTGGCCAAATGGGTCGAAGCCGACATAGTTGTCTATGTTGGCTGTGGTGAGCGTGGCAATGAGATGACCGATGTCTTGACAGAATTCCCGGAATTGAAGGACCCTCGAAGCGGTGAGCCATTAATGCGGCGTTCTGTTCTGATTGCCAATACATCCAATATGCCGGTAGCCGCCAGAGAAGCCTCAGTCTATACAGGTATAACTATCGCCGAGTATTACCGGGATATGGGTTATATTGTGGCATTGATGGCTGACAGCACAAGCCGATGGGCTGAAGCAATGCGGGAGATATCGACCCGACTCGAAGAGATGCCTGCTGAGGAGGGTTATCCAGCGTATCTGGCAGCCCGAATCGCAGCCTTTTATGAAAGAGCAGGCCGAGTCCGATGCTTAGGCAGTCCTGAGCGCCAAGGGGGGCTGTCGGTTATAGGCGCGGTCAGTCCGCCAGGCGGAGACCTTTCAGACCCCGTTGTTCAGGCAACCCTGCACGTTGTTAAAGTGTTCTGGTCACTTAAAGCAGAACTGGCATACCAACGCCATTTTCCTGCAATCGACTGGCTGACGAGCTACTCATTTTATAAGCAGTACCTCAAAGAACATTTCGAGCAAAACCAACAGGGCGAGGAAATGGAGGCACTGGCAGCCGAGGCAATGAATCTTTTGCAGAAGGAGTCAGAGCTTTTGGAGATAGTCAGGCTCGTAGGTGCCGAGGCACTTTCTGCACGCGACAGATTGGCGATTGATGTCGCTCGAATGCTACGAGAAGATTTTCTCCATCAGAATGCATTTCATGAGATTGACACATATACCTCAATTAACAAACAGTATGAGATGCTCAAGACCATTCTGCACTTTTACCGACAGGGGCTCGAAGCTGTCAACAATGAAGTCGAAATTGCTGATATTTTCAAGCTGGCTGTGCGCGAGGACATTGCAAGAGCAAAATACATCCCGGAAAATGAGATGGATAAGATTGCCAGGATAAGGCAAATGACAGATGAGCAAATCAAGCAGCTGCAGCCGTCTGCCGCATAAACATCGATAATAAAAAACAGGGAGTTATAAATGCTTAAAGAGTATCAAACGGTTAGCGAGATTGCCGGGCCATTGATGCTCGTCGAGATGGTTGACGAGGCAAAATATGGCCACATTGTCGAAATAGAATTAGCAGACGGCTCAATCCGTCATGGACAAATCCTGCAGGTCGAGAAAGACAAGGCCCTTGTGCAGGTCTTCGAAGGCACGCGAGGTGTCGATGTCGATAAAAGTACAGTTCGGTTTTTGGGCAGGCCTTTGGAGTTTGGTGTCTCACCGGATATTTTAGGCAGGGTATTCAGTGGGCTCGGTGAGCCAAAAGACGATGCTCCGGCTGTGATTGCCGATAAGATGATGGACATCAATGGCAGCCCTATCAATCCATACGCCCGCGATTATCCGATAGAGTTTATACAGACGGGCATATCGGCCATAGACGGTCTCAATCCGCTGGTACGAGGGCAAAAGCTTCCGATATTTTCAGGTTCGGGTCTGCCTCATGATGAATTGACTGCTCAACTTGCTCGTCAGGCGACAATTCTGGGTAAAGGCGAGAAGTTTGCCGTGGTATTCGCAGCTATGGGAATTACCTTTGAAGCGGCACAATTCTTTATCGACGACCTTCACAACACCGGCGCTATCGAGCGGGCAGTTATGTTTCTAAACCTCGCAAACGACCCTGCCATTGAACGAATTGCAACGCCAAGATTCGCACTTACTGCTGCTGAATATCTGGCTTATGAGCTTGACATGCACGTTTTGGTCATTCTTAATGATATGACTAATTATTGTGAGGCGCTTCGCGAGATAAGCGCAGCCAGAAAAGAGGTCCCTGGCAGACGAGGATACCCAGGCTATCTATACACGGACCTGGCCACGGTTTACGAGAGGTCCGGGCGAATCAAAGGCAAAAAGGGTTCTATCACAACGGTTCCCGTGTTGACTATGCCTGAGGACGACAAAACACACCCTGTTCCGGATCTAACCGGCTATATAACCGAAGGCCAAATTATTCTCTCACGTTCACTGCATAGAAAGGGAGTCTCACCACCGATAGATGTTTTGCCAAGCCTTTCCCGGCTTAAGGATAAAGGTATCGGCCAGGACAAGACTCGTGAAGACCACGCCGATTTGTATAATCAGCTCTATGCGGCGTATGCACGCGGCAAAGAGATAGAAGAATTAGCGACCATAATGGGTGAAGCTGCTCTTTCGGATGAAGACAAAAAGTATATGACCTTTGCCGGCAAGTTTGAGGCCGAGTACGTTTCACAGCGCTACTATGATAACCGGCCGATAGAGGAAACGCTCGATTTGGGCTGGAAATTGCTGAGTATGTTTGAGAATAAAGATCTAAAACGGATTGATGTCAAGCTCATCGAAAAGTATATGACGAAATTCCGCAAAGAAAAAAATGATTCAGACGACGAGAACGAAAAGAAAGAACACAATTAAGACAGGAGTTCATTTGTAGTTATTTTAGCACTTGATGGCCACAGACAATGTTAACTAATGTAAATGCGACAAGAATGGAATTGCTGCAGCTTCGCAGGCGTGTAGCCCTGGCTGGCCGTGGACACTATCTGCTAAGCGAAAAGAGGGACGAAATCAGCAGAAACCTGCTTAAAATTGCTAAGGAAATACAACCTTTGCGAAAGGAAGTGCTTTCACAGCTAAGAGGGGCTTTTGGGCGTTTTATACTGGCGCAAGGTATAACGGAACCGGAAGAGGCCAAAGCTGCACTTGAAGTTCCTGTAAAGCAGGTCCGGCTGGCGGTAAACTTCGCCAGAATAATGAATGTTAAGGTTCCGCAATTAAAGAGCGAGACAGAAGGTCAAGTCATCTGTTATGGTTTTGCGTCAACTTCTGGAGAGCTTGATATTGCTCTGATGCAGCTGGAAAAGGCATTCGATGGCCTGATTAAACTGGCTGAGAAAGAAAAACAGGCCTATCTTCTGGCAGTTGAGCTGCAGATGACCCGTCGGCGTGTCAACGTTCTTGAGCACATTGTGATACCGAATCTGCATGAGACTATCAGGTTTATTTTTGACAAGCTGACGGAAATCGAACGCGACAATATCACTAGATTAATGAAAATAACCGACATCATTCGAGCATAATTACCTGAATTCATCAACGAAACTTTTAGGAGACAGAAATGGCTGACAAAAAAGCAGACCTTGCCGGTCCTGGTATCGGCGATTATGCAGAATTGGACAAAATTTTGCCGCAGGACTATACTTCTTTGTTATCCCCCAGGCAAACTCAACTGGCTATCTACGCTGCTAAAGATTATATTGAGGAGAACCTTTGCAGAGAGCTTAACCTTATTCGGGTTACGGTCCCGCTCATCGTAGATGTTCAAAGCGGCGTGAACGATATGCTGGACCGAGACGGTTCTCGAACACCGATTCAGTTCCATATTTCAAATGACTACGACAAAAACCCAATCGATGCTCAGGTCGTACAGGCCGCAACAAAATGGAAGCGTATGGCCTTAAAACAGTTTGGAATGAAACCCGGCGAAGGTTTGGTAACAGATATGCGCGCCATTCGCAAAGATTACTTTCTTGACCATGACCATAGCGTCTATGTTGACCAGTGGGACTGGGAATTGGCGATAACCGAAGAGCAGCGCAACCTGCGGCTCTTAAAGGAAGTTGTAGAAAAAATATGGAAGGTAATCAAAGGCGCCGAGATCCATGTCCAGAAAATGTTCCCGCAGTTAAAAACCGATAAATACCCCGACTTGCCCGACGAGCTGACTTTCATCCACGCTGAAGAGATACTTGAGAGATACCATGAACTGCCGCGCAAACAGCGTGAGACAGAAATTGCCAAAGAACTCGGCGCAATGTTCATCTACGGTATCGGCTGGGTGCTCATGGATGGCTACCCACACGAAATGAGGGCGGCCGATTATGATGACTGGGTCACTGAGACAAAATCTGAGGACGGCAGAATTATGCACGGCCTTAATGGCGACATTCTTGTCTGGAATCCGGTAACAAAACGACGACACGAACTTACATCGATGGGTATACGCGTTGACGCAAATTCTTTGAAAAAGCAACTTGAACTGTCCGGACAGCTCGATTTCTTAAACTTTCCGTATCACAAGGCCATTATAGACAATCAAATCCCACTTAGTATAGGCGGAGGCATAGGCCAGTCTCGCACTTTTATGATTTTAATGAAAAAGGCCCACATCGGAGAGGTCAGCGCCACCGTTTGGCCAAAAGTGCTCAAGGATATGTGCAAAAAGAAGAATATCCACGTCATAGAATAAATATTTAAAGCCAAAATCAACGCCAAGTTACCGCAAAGCAGTGGGGGGGGGGGTAGTGACTGGCAATAAAATGACTTATTGCTTAGCATTGAAACTGTCATTTAGAGTGAGCGCAGCGGTTCGAGAAATCTATTAAAAAAAGCGGGCGATGGGATTCGAACCCACGACATTCAGCTTGGGAAGCTGACACTCTACCACTGAGTTACGCCCGCAACCTTACGGCCCATCTTATTTTCGTACCTTAATCTTCAGGTGCTCTATTGTCAAGAAAATCCTAGGCAGATAGGTCCATGAGCGTTGGCATTGGCGGCTTGTGTCAACAAGGTTCACGGTTCTCCTGTGTCGGCAACAAAGGAAAGATTTTGCAGAATATGTTAGCTCTTAACTACCTTTGACCAACACAGCAAGCTAAAGACGTACATAAGGCCCCTGGTCTGAGAATATATTAATTCACCTTAGGTCAGCAAGACGGCATCTTTGGAAGGATTTGTTGGGTAAACTCTACGTGGGATTATAGATGGGTTGCGTATAATCGGGTTGATGCTCAGGCCGATTTGGCCAGCTTAACTGGTCAAACAAAAACTCGCTGGCCTGGCGAATCATCACGGATGGCGTGCAGGGACACATCTCGAGGGTTCCAATTACTTCGTTGTCGTATTTGCTCAGAGTTTCTAAAAGATAATTCCAGTTTTCCCTGGATATGCCGCCCCGCAAACCTGGGGGCTCATGGTCGTCGGTCTGGCCGTAGTTATCGGTCAAATGCAGGTGAACTAATCTTTCTGCTAAGCCATCAATGTATTGTTTGAAAGAATATGCCGGATCCAGATTCGCATATCCGGTATCCAAGCAATACCGGATAGATTCGAACTTTTCACCGATTTGTTTTAGCGCAGGTAAAGGGCCGGTTTCTAAACATAACTTCACATTACTGTCATCTGCAAGTTTTATTATATCAGCGGCGAAATCACAGTTATCGGTCGTTGGACCAATGGGAATTCGAAGATTCTGCAGGTCTGTGACGATGTTAGCGTCGAATATTTTGGCACATTCAATCTGCTCTGCCCATTGCTGGAGAGTTGGCCTGTCTCTGCGGCCGCACATCGCCACTAACATACCTTCGGTGGCCCCTGCAAGTCTCGGCCAATTACGCCTTTGGTAACGACATTCATCCTGGCCTTTTATATTAGGCCAAAGCTCTACTCCGAAGCCAAGAGACCTCAGGAATTGGCATTCCTGCTCAAAGGAGAGATTATTCTCCCGCCACCAAAACACCATCGTGGACACAGCGTATCGAATCTGCATTCGCGAACTCCCTTAAGGTCTATAAATTGCATATCAATCTTAAAACTATATGCACTATTAAATATCGAGCGAAAACAGAGGTCGCTTAAAAGTTTCTTAAAAATTATGGTGTTTTTTCGAACAACTGAGGTATGTGATAATTCGGCTTGACCTCGTGATTAGGTGCAAGCTGCACTTATAATGATGCCTCAGACCAAAAATATAGTAGCCAAGGTTTTTTTAGAATTTTATGTCAAATTTTTCAAGATGTGCCGGGATATATGGCTGCAACTGCTAATACCATATTTCTTTGTTTAGCCACCCGTCGGCAAAGATAGCCAGGTCCTGAAAATTAACTACACAATCGGCGTTGAGGTCGTACTCCTGCTCAGTTATGCAGCGGGTTGGATATACTATAATATCATCAAAGTGGACCGTGCCTTTGCCGCCGGGGTCAGGATGGCTATCCCTGTCGCCGAAGCCTATGTAAACAGTTCTGATATTCTCCTGCTCAACAGATGAAAAATCATCAAGTGCAATATTCCACTGCTGCCAGTCAGTACACTTTACAGCATTAGCATCAGGGTGAAATTTAACCGATGTGCTGTCGTCATCGGATAAGGCTATGTACAGTTGGGCGTTTAGGCTGTTATTGTCAGCACTGCCTTTGAACCATAGAGCCAAAGCCTTGAGCTGACCATCAAAACTCCAGTCCTGAGAGGTTGCATACTCGCGCTTGGCCTCTGAGAAATATGGCACGCCGACACCTCTTCCGGTGTTGTCATATACAAACTCCATAGACTTAGCACCTGAGTGTATCTTATCAGGGTCGGTGAGCTCTTCTACAACTAATGAGCCCGATGTAAGGTCCCACCAGCCGCATAGCCAGGTATAAAATATCCTGTTGGCGTCGGTATCATATGATTCCATATCATCGACAAGAAGATAGCTGTCAATGGTGAAGCTCCAAATGTCGCCTGTCCAGGTATTCGGTTCAGAAAGATTTACCTCATCAACCCGCCAGAAATAGCTCAGGCCAAGTTCAAGTGCGACTGGGCCGAAGCTGTTTGCATCCTGTTGAAAACTTACTGGTGTTGCGGTTTCATTTACGTCAGACAGGCTGGTTCCGAAATAGACTGTGTGTTTGTCGGTATAGTCGCCAGCCTCCCAGGTAAGAATCTTTTGCGAAGGTTTCATATCACCGGTATGGCTGGGATTCCAGGCCTTGCCTGGGTCGGTCTTGGCAGCGGCAACAATAGTTTTATTGGTGCCAACGTCGAAATAGTTATCAACATAAGCTCTTGGGTCGGTACCGCCGTAGGCTACAATCCAGCTGTTATCGATATATCCCTGGATGGTACCGGTTACCATTCCGTCGAGTATCATAGTGCCATCAGTGATGTCAATTAGATGGGTTGCATCCATATAGATGCTGCCGGTAACATAGATGGTTCCGCCGTACAGATTTATAATCCCCTTGGCGCCTGCTTTGTTGAGTTCAAGCGATGGCGTCGTCAGCGTTCCGCCGGTCATATGCAAAATACCGGTTCCATCACCAGTAGATATATCATGGCCGACAATAACTCTGGCCCAAACGACGTCCCCGTCGCTTAGATAAAATGTGGAGTTGCCGGAAGGGCTGCCGCTGCCGATCAATATGTAAGCGGGATTCGCTCCACCGGTCAAAGTGCCACCTGACATATACATGGTGGTGTGGCTGTTAGATTCGTTGTATGACCACAGCGAGGAGCACACTGCATCGCCTGAGGTGATATTGATTGGGGCATAGGACAGGCCTGATATAGACCAGTTAACACCTATATCGGTCTGGGGAACAGAGCTGTTCGAGTAATTATCTGCATTAAACCAATCACCGTCATTTTCAGTGCCAAGCCACCAGCAGTTTACTGCACGACCACTGGATGTAAGCAATATCACTGTAACAAGTAAAACGTTAAGGGTTAATTTTTTGCACATCGATATATTTCCTCAATAATAGTTCGTGATTCAGTATTATGGAAACAGTCCATAGTCAAGCCAATGCTTGAGAAACTCTGCAAGGTCTTCAAAGCCAAACGCAGCAGGACGTTGCTGAAAGGCAATGTCGCTTTCAGCTTCGGTTGCCAGGACGAACTGTGCCTCTTTTTGGGGGATATAAAGCGAAAGCCAGGCTTTCTGAGCTAACTTCATATCTGCCCGCTGGGTTCTGAATGATTCCAGCAGAGCCTGGCCATCAGGGCCTAAATCAAGCAAGGCGTTGCCTACGGGTCTGAAACTCCACTCGGCATCGGCTCTTTGACTTAGACTGCCGGCAGTTTTACGATAGAGCTGGCCGAGTGCCTCGAGGATTTCAGACTCACGTGCCACCGCTGCTGAACCGCCTATCGAAACCAGGTTGCCCAGAGCCAAAGCAGCCCTGTTGGAAACCATAATATCATCGTTTTTTACCCCGTTAAGCAGGGCCTCGACTGCCACCGTACTGCTGCCTGCAGCACTGCTGTTCAGTGCTTCGGTGCAATAGAATCTAACGGCAGGATGCAGGTCTCCCATTCCATAAATGGCTGCATCAATTGAGTCCGATGCCATCATCATATCCAGTACACGTGCGGCAGTCTCGCGGACTATTGGATCCTCGTGGCCGACTATGGCGCTTGCCAATAACTGTCTTGTGGCAGAAATTGAAGGCTCGTCACAGTTAATAAGTGAATACAAAGCTGCTATATGGAGCATATGGTTTCCATAGTTGTCAATAGCATCGAGTATCTTTTGGGCGCTCTCGGGGCCTGTCGTATCCCCAAGAGCCACCATTGCGGCATTTCGGACCGGACCTTCGGGGTCATTTAGTCCATCTTCTATCAAAGACAGGCCTGCGGGCTCGTCTAATCTTCCCAATGCACGAAAAGCAAGTCTTCTTACCAATATATTGGGGTGTGAGACAAACGGTGCAACGTCAGCAACGGTTGCCGATGTCTGGCCATACATTATCTGTGCCAGGACACGCATAATCTTATAGACATCAGTACCTTCCAGGGCTGATAGAGGCTGTTCAGGGATCTTGCTATATAGCAGGAAAAGTTCATCAGGCCCGCCTATCTCAGCAACTGAGGCCATCCCGGCTTCCATAAAGGACTGGAAGTCACTGTCATAGGGAGGACTTGTTCTGAAATTAGTTTCCGTTGAAGTTCCGATAGTTAAATCATTCAGCTCTGCAACGGTATTAAGTCTATTTGACAGGCCTCCTTTTTGCGTAACCTGCAGCAGGTCAACTATACCCTGCTGGACCCAGGTCTCGTAATCCATAGTTATATGTCCTGCAGTTGATATGCCGCTGCCGCCCATTATCAGTTCGTCCGGGATGCTGGGATTTCCGCCATAGATGGCAAAGCCGAGCTTTATTCCATATGGAGTAAGTGCGGCCTTTAGTTCAGTAAGAAACTGCGTAACATATTCACCTCGCAGGTCGTACCAATCCTGTCTGTTAAACGCCTCTGTTCGAATATCAACGCCGTAACGGCTCTTAAATTCGTCAACTATCGGGTCATTAAAGCCGAACTCGTCCTGGAAGCGCATGCAGTAATTCTCGGCAAATGCCAGCAGCAACATGCCGTCATAGCCGGCCTTTACACTCTCGGTAACAAATATGTCTATTAACTTTTCTCTGGCCTCAGGATACGCTAATTCCACGGGCCCACCCTGTCTGCGGACACCGTATTTGTCGACAGGTACCCACTCGCGGTGGTCAACGCGGCACTGGGTTTCGTGTGCACACGGGAAAGTATTGATTGGCACCTCGGGCGATGAGCCCCAGTCAAATAAATTACCCGTGCCCCATATTTCCATCCCCCGTGAATGAGCAGCCTGGACGGCATACGGGTCCAGGTTTACATCTTTAACGAGATGCTCAAACCATTTAAAGGCACTAACTGAAGTAGGATGTCCCCAATCGGGGCGAAGAACCGGTTCGGCAGCCCACTGCTGTTCCTGCAGGCCCCGCCAGTAAATTCGCCTTGTATTATAGACGTCTTTTAGCATATCGAACACATCGTCAATAGCATTGGGCGATTCGACAGGAAGCCAATCAGGCAGATAATGGTTGTCGCCGGTGCTTATGGAAAAATCGATGATGTAGTCGTCATACGGGCTGCCGGAGCCTACCCTAAAGCTCCAGACATTTCCTTTAAGCGGCAGAAAGTCGTTTACCTCATCGATTCGCCAGTAGTAGGTGGTATTTACATCCAAAGGCCACGGGTCATAGGTATCTTCCAGTTGATTTCCCCTGCCAGGAGGTGTATAAGGGTCAGTGAAATCGTTGACGTCATTGAAATCGGTTCCAAAGTAAACGTTATAACCTTCTGTGGGTGAGTAATAATCCCCTGGCGACCAGCTAAGGTCTGCATAAAGCCCCACATTTTCCTGACCATCTTTTGGATCCGGATTCCAGGCGACATCGCACTGAGCCGTTACGGTTGTCTTATTGGGAGTGATATTGCCGTAATCTACAAGCACTGTGCCGTTGCCGCCAAAGCCAACCATCCAGCCGTTGTTTATGTAGGTGTTAATAGTGCCGGTCTTGTTACCATCGAGTATCATTGTGCCGTAGGTAATATCCACTCGGTGGCTCGATTCCATTGCAAAGGCTGTTGCATTTATCGTGCCGCCGTAGAGGTTAATAACACCTTTGTCGCCGGCTTTGTTGAGCTCGAGCGATGGTGTCGTCAGTGTTCCCCCTGTCATATGCAGTGTGCCTGTCCCATTACCGCCGTAAATATCGGCACCGACAATCACTCGCGGGAAGTTCACGGCACCGCCCTGCAAATAAAAGGTCGAATCTCCTTCGATGCTGCCGCTGCCGGCGAGCAGATACCCCGAGCTGCTGGTAAGAGTCCCACCCGCTATGGTCATCCTAGTGTGACTGTCGTATTCATTGTATGACCACAGTGAGCTGCAGAGGGCACTGCCGGAATTTATCACTATTGGGTATCTTGGCCCAACGCCTGAGTTAGACCAGTTGACGCCTGTGTCGGTACCGGGGACGGCGTTGTTTGAGTAATTCTTCTGATTAAACCAATCATTGTCATAAGTGCCGTACCACCAGACATTTACCGCTGAGGCACCGGATGTGAAACTAACCAAAACTATGAATGTAAGTAAACTCTTTCCCATAATATTAAGTCCTTTTATAGCTAAAACCCTATTTCTGAATCGTCTGGCAAAAAGGCTGACAAACTGAAAGAGAGAGACTATTTCGCAGGTATTGGTTTTTACCCTCGCTCCTTTGGTTTTTTCGGCCAGCCACATTAGCTAAACTATCTACCTCATCCACAATTTAATTATACCATATCAATGACAGCAATACACGTGAAAAATCACTTTTTTCAATATTTTACTACAGGCAACAGAACAATTAGTTAACCATTTTTTTCACAAGGCACTTGCATAAATTGGCATTTTCTATTATGTTCTACCCAATACTAAGGATGTGTGTTCGGCAGCCTTGTTTTGTTATGTTGTAACGTTCGCAGCCTAAGAGCCATAACCCTAAGTGAGGGCAGGCAAAACATATTTCACTTATGAAAGCTCAGTATGTCCAAGACAAATAATTCTCGAAACATTGGAGCAAGATTAAGGGCTGTTAGGGCAGCGAAAAACTTGACTCTTGAGCAATTATCCAATATTGCCGGCGTTTCCAAATCTATGATAAGTCAGATTGAACAGGGCAAGGCAAATCCGACTGTGGCCCTGATGCTGAAGATGGCAGATGCCTTGGAAATGGAAATCGGTAGTTTATTGGATCAAGGTCCACGGAAGAATATCTTGTACGTTCTTTATGGAGATGACAAGCATTATACTTTAGTTAACAAGAGCGAACGCTTTGAAATCCGCACCTTAAGTCCGCTTGACCGTGAGAAAGATATCGAGTTTTATCTGATCAAGCTGGGAGTAGGCGGAGAGCACGTCAGCCAACCGCATTTTGTCGGCGCCGAGGAGTTTCTTTATGTAGTGTCGGGAAAGTTGCTAATAACAAGTGCCGATGAAGAAACTGAACTAAGCAGCGCAGATTCAGTTTACTACAAGGCGGACGTAATCCATTCGATGAAGAATGTGGGAGACAAAGAAGCTGAAGCGTTTTTGGTTGTCCACTTCATATAAGGATAAGGTTGCCATCCTTCCGTCGTGAATTTGGGATGCTGTTTATAGCTTTTTTATGCATAAGAAAGCTTATCTGTCAATTCAGATGCGAAGGAGCACCGGAGCCGCCGTAGATAAACTGCATCCGGGCTATGTTGGGTATACATTTTAAGGAAACAATTGCGTTCATTATTCTAAACAGGGGGTTGGCCCGGCTGTTTCTCGATAAGAACAGTTTCAGGCTCTTCGGCCAGGGCAGCTCGAAACCACTTGGCCAATAAACAAATAAAGCTTTTCCAACAAGGTAGTCACGCGGCACTATGCCTTTTCGGTACGTTGAGCCATTGTTGCCCTTGCCGGGCTCTTCCCACCATCTGCCGTCCTGGCTATTAGGGCTGTTATCTCCTAACACAAAAAACTCATCTTCTCCAAGAGTAAGAGGATTACCCTCAACTGCCCTGGCCTGCTCAACTGCTCCGAAAAATCTTGTAGCGGTGTAATGAATGTCCCTGAAAATCGCTATATGCGAAAGGGTAAGTTCGCCTGAGCCCAAAATTTGGACACAAGGCTCGATATCCAGCTTAATGGAGCCAGCAGCCTGTGGCGAGCGGCCCAAATCATATACCAATTCTTCCCGGCCAAATCGAAAAATCAACTGGTGGTCAACATTGGTAAACTTAACAAGCACAGCCTTATTCACAGCAGCGGCCTTAATCGATTTACTTGCAAGCACCTTAGTTTCATCAGCACCAATCGATTCGATAACCATCTCGCCTGTAAAATCAATCCAGGCCGTATAGCGGCTCTCATATTTACCAAGCTCTATTCCAACACGACCTGCAGTTGAAGCCGGCCTGACATAGAAGCGCATCATTAGGTCACTACAGTACGGCATATGCTTATAGTCACGAACATCGTTGTAAGCATATGCTGTTCTAAAGTCATTGCCGTAAGACGTGTCATAAACAAGATAATTTTTGCTCTGCCCCTGGCTGTCAAGTTCGAACTGTGTTGGATTATTCTTATTCAATTGCCAGGCTGAATCCTTCGCATTTCGAAAGGGCAAGCGCCATTTATGTTCGTTAAAGGTAGGTTCATACGGTCTGATTGGCTGGTAGTCGTTTTCATATACCGGCATCCACAGCTCGTCCTGGACTTTTAGTGGTTTGCGGGCAATTTCGCCGTTAATATAAATATCACCATCTATAATTTCTATGGTATCCCCTGGACGGCCAATAAGCCTCTTTATGTAGTTGATCGATGGGTCGATAGGATTTTTGAACACGACCACATCCCATCGTTTTGGCTTAAAAAACTGGTAGATACATTTCAGGACAAGTATTCGGTCGCCGCTTGACACCTGCATCGGCCTGATATTTTGTGAGTAATGCCCACAGCTTGGACAACGAGACTGAGCAGATCTTATATAGCCGCCTGGAATAACATCTTCGGGCAAACCGTATCTTCTTGGGTCAAATCCACAATCGTATCTGTAGCCACACTGCGGACAACGCATTGAAAAATGGGCACCTCTGAGTGTATCAGCCATACTGCCGGTAGGGATGCGAAATGCCTGCATAACAAACTGCATAAAGACAAGTGCCAGTATAAAAGCTACTAATAACGACTCAAATGTGTTAATGATATCAACTACTCTGTCTCGCGGATGAGCTTTTTTCGCCTTGGTGTTTGTAGTTTTGCTTATTTGCATAACCCTTGTCCTTTGTAAAAATACCGAAACTGTTTTGTGCACACGCATAAGCCAAAAAGCTATTGTCTGCTCTGGCTCTGCAGCGCTATAGACCCAGCTTTGCAAACAAATCCAGGCCTAATGCAGCTGATAAAGAACTGGTTATTATCTTTATAAACTTTGGGCCAGTCAAATGTTTATTTAGACTGGACAGGGCTGCTGATATCGCGAAAATCTCAAGATTCAATCTGCTGCATCATTCCTGATAAGCGAAATACGACAGCTTGTTGTTGATACTCTATCAGCAAAGATTGTGAAACTATAAAATAGACCTCAATATCAGTCACCCAAACAGCAAACGACGCCTTATTGCTCTTATGAGCACCTGGTGCACCTGTGGAAAAATTTTCTCCAAAAAAAAGCTTGTTGTTTAGAAGTCTTTATATTATAGTAACTTGTGGCCTTTACGGCTATCTGAGTTTTATGCAGCGAAGCTGCTGTAATAATATGGGAAAAGCAAGAATGAGCTCTGCAAGTTACGAGGAAAGGCAAATCGGCAGACGGCCAAGGGCCGATTCCTTGCTTCCTGAAGTAGCAAAGCGATATTGGTCAATCGAACAAAGCGGTTCCCTAAAACACTTTTTCACCATATACATCTTACATCGGATTTTTAAGAAAGAGTCTTTTTGAAATCAAATGGCACGAGGTATAATATGACAACAGTAACAAAAAAAGAATTGGTTGACAAAATCGCGGAACGTACGCAGGCAAAAAGAGTTTTGGTCAAACGTATAATTCAGCTATTCCTGGATGAAGTAATTGCAGAGTTGCGCAAAAACAACCGTCTTGAATTCCGAGACTTCGGTGTCTTTGAGACAAGAACCAGAGCTGCCAGGATTGCGCAGAACCCGAAAACTCTCGGGCGAGTCGAAGTCCCTGCCAAGCGAATAGTAAAATTCAAAATGGGCCGACTTATGAGAGAAAATCTGGGAGCCGTTGCTGTAAAGTCAGCAAAAACGAAATAGTTCCCAAATAACCAATTGTGCTCAATAACAGGATTGCGGGATTTCCGTAAAGAAAAGTTATGTTGGCAGAGTCGTACTAAAAGGAGCATCTCATGTCAGAGGGTAAAGTTAAATGGTTTAATCCAAGGAAGGGGTATGGATTTATCGCCGCTTCTGACGGCAGGGATGTATTCGTCCACTATGCAAGTATATTAGGTGATGGATACAAGAGTCTCGCTGAAGGTGATTCGGTAAGCTTCGATATCGTTGAGGGAGAAAAAGGACCAAGGGCTGAAAACGTACTTCAAAAATCTGGTTCAGAAAACAATTAGATTGTATAGTATTCATTTCACTGTGGGCCCGAGATAGTGTTGGCGAGAAAAATTTTTCTTCAGGATTTGTCAATTGTTCAATCAACCATAGCATAAGAGGTTGTGAGCTTTTTGCTTGCAATCTTTTGGAATTTTTGGTATTTACTGAGCAGCTTACTGTCTGGCTGTGAGGGTGATATTTACGGTTGAAGATTATGATTGCAGGTGAAACTCAATCCGGCCTGGACTGCAATGTCCTTGTATTGAACAAGCATTATATGGCCATCCGCATAGTGCGGGCAAGGAGGGCATTTTCACTGCTGTTCCGTCAGCTTGCTGAGGTTGTTTCGGCTGAAGAAAACGCTTACTCAGCGTATGACTTTCAGAGCTGGTGTGAAGTAAGCCAATTCAAGCGCCAATTCGAGCCTGACGGACACGATTGGGTATCGACCGTCAGCTTCTCTATTGCCGTACCGCGAATTATCCGGCTGCTGTTTTATGACCGTCTGCCTCGCAACGAAGTAAAGTTCAACCGCCGCAACATATTTGCCCGTGATAAAAACAGATGCCAGTACTGCGGCAAACGATATCCGACCAGCGAGTTATCGCTCGACCACATCACCCCGAGGAATATGGGCGGCAAATCTGCATGGAATAACGTTGTCTGTGCGTGCATAAACTGCAATGTTAAAAAGGGAGGCCGAACTCCCAAACAAGCTGGTTTGACCCTCGTTTGCAAACCCATCAGACCAAAACGAAACCCACTTGTAAACATCCACTTAGGCCATCCCCGCTATCATAGTTGGAAGCAGTTCCTTGATAA
>JAFGRL010000102.1 GCA_016935195.1 Sedimentisphaerales bacterium | reverse complement strand
CTTAATGGAGCTTCTGATAGTAATCTCCATTATTGCCCTACTGATGGCAATATTAGTGCCGGCCCTTGGCAAGGCCCGAAAGCAGGCGAAGGATGTAGCATGCAGGGCGAACCTACGCCAGTGGGCTCTTGCCTTTTCGATGTACACCAACGAGAATGATGGCCGAATGTTCAGTAGGAACGCTGGTTACGGCACAGATCCTAGGACTCCGTACTGGTATGTCTTGCTAAAACCATACTATCGAGATGCAAAACTCCTGTTGTGCCCGGAGGCAAAAACCCCTACAGTAGATAAAAACAATAATGGCACGGGGGCTCGAACCCCATATGCAGCCTGGGGCTTCATATTTTCTCCACCCTATAACATACCTCCTGGTTATTATGGCAGTTATGGTCTAAATTACTGGGTTTGCGACGATCCATTCCCGGGATATTGGAAGACAACTAATGTTCCTCAACCCGGTACTATCCCGGTCTTCGGTGATTGTTGGATGGTCTGTTCAAATGCACTAGATTGGAATCCACCGCCGCTTTATGATGGTTACATCGAGGGAACAGACCCCGGGCAGTTGGGCCGGCATTGCGTTAACCGGCACGACGGTTCGGTAAATATGCTTTTTCTGGACGGTTCTGCAAGAAGTGTTGATCTCAAGGAGCTGTGGACCCTCAGGTGGAGTCGTGATTTTGATAATGAAAATTTCTATACGATAGCTGGCCACGATGGCGACCGGGCGGCGTGCGCAGCGGTATGGGACTCTATGGCATACTGGATGAGAAATATGCCGGAGTATTAATAATTGCCGCCCTTTGCGTTAATCGTTGCAGCCAGGAGGATGTGGCGTAGTCTGTCAACGCTGATAGTGTTGAGATAATCTTCGGTAAAATCAAGGCGGAACCGGCCTCTGAAATCTTTGATTCTCCTTTTAAGCTCATTTCTTCCCAGTGCTGTTATTGAAGTTGCTGTTTGTTCAAAATTGCTCGCTGCCATTGTTACACTCTCAAAAAGTCTTGGTTA
This sequence comes from Sedimentisphaerales bacterium, assembly GCA_016935195.1. Classification (GTDB taxonomy): domain Bacteria; phylum Planctomycetota; class Phycisphaerae; order Sedimentisphaerales; family Anaerobacaceae; genus JAFGRL01. The sequence goes on along the minus strand of JAFGRL010000102.1, from coordinate 4,022 downwards.
AATTGTGATGCTATTTGATTATCGCCCGACAAAGCGGGCGACTTTTGCAGTAACTATAGATCAGCCCTAATAAACACACAGATAAAGCCTGTAAAGGGAACAAAAATTTTTTGTCATTTGATGGCCGGTCTGATAACTTTTGTTTATGAAAACCAGAAGCCTCGATTATCATTTGCCCAAAGAGCTTATAGCTCAGGGCCCTGCCCAAACTCGCAGCGAGTCCAAACTGCTTATCTTGCACCGCTCAAACGGTGATCTAATTGACAGTACCTTCAGCAAGCTCGCCGGCTTTCTAAAATCCGGCGACTGTTTGGTCCTTAATGATACCAAGGTCGTGCCTGCAAGGTTTTTTGCCCATCGCCGGACAGGTGCAAGGTTAGAGGGACTGTTTCTGTCGGAGCGGGAAGCCGGAATATGGCAGGTTATGCTCAAAGGCATTCGGAAAGTCAAAAATGGCGAGATTATTGTTATTGAAAATAAATCAGGGGCCGAGGCCTCTAAAGCAGAAGTTGTTGAGAAAAAAGAACAAGGCATATGCATGCTAAAGCTAAGCACCAGGGCAGATGCAAAGGAAGTTCTTACAGAAATAGGCTTTGCCCCGCTGCCGCCTTATATTAAGCGCACCGGAAATATAAGTTTAGCGGTGCAAGACGGAAAGAGATACCAAACAGTCTATGCCCGCAGGGCAGGCGCTGTGGCAGCACCGACAGCAGGTCTGCATTTTACCAGAGAGCTTCTTGAAAAACTTCAAGAGGAGGGAATTCACATTGCCTGTCTGACACTGCATATCGGAATTGGGACATTTAAGCCTGTCACAGAAGAGTATATAGAGCGGCACAAAATGCATCAGGAAAACTTTTGTATTGACGCAGCCAGCGCTCAGATGATAAACGCTGCAAAAGAGCGTGGCAGAAGAATTATCGCGGTTGGAACAAGCAGCGTTAGAGTACTTGAGAGCATCGCTGATAATTCACATGTCAAGGCCATAAAAGGCAGCACAGGACTGTTCATTACGCCAGGCTATAAATTCAGTATGATTGACGGAATGGTCACAAATTTTCATTTGCCTATGTCCACGCCGCTGGCTCTGGTGGCCGCAATGGCGGGAATCGATAGAATTTTTGCAGCTTATGAGCACGCTATAAAAGGCCGGTACCGTTTTTATTCCTATGGCGATGCAATGCTGATAGTTTAGCATCTCATATTTATTCTGCCTGTGATTAACCAAAAAATCAAAACGGGGTATCACTGGTTTTTTTAGACAGTTCGTGTTACGATGCCGGAGTTGGAAATATGCCGAGAATATACCGTAAAACCTGATTATGTTGATTAGAGCTGTAATATTTGATTTGGATGGCACAATAACTCAGCCGTACTTCGACTTTGACGTAATTCGGCAGGAAATGGGACTGGATAAAGATGCCGGACCTGTGCTCGAAGCGATGGATAATTTGTCGCTCAAACGACGCAGAGAAATTGAAGAGATATTGCATTTTCACGAGCGAAAGGCGGTCGCCGAATCGAGACTCAATGACGGTGCTAAACAGACCCTTGAAGCAATTCGAGCGCTGGGCATCCGCATAGGGATACTAACACGCAACAGAAAGCAAAATGCTTTGGCTATAGCCAAGATGCATAATCTCAAATTCGATGCGGTCATAGGCAGAGAAGATGGTCCTGTTAAGCCCGATGCCTTCGGAGTCTTACGTTTGTGCGCAAAATTTGGTGTAAAGGCTGAGCAAACCTTGATGGTCGGAGATTATCTGTTTGACCTGCAGTGTGCAAAGGCAGCCGGCGCTGTGGCGGTGCTGCTTGCTAATCATAACCGGGCTGAGGAATTTGCAGAACAGGCGGACTTTATTATTGAAACTATCGATCAGATACTTCAGATTATTGAAAAGGCAGGAGTCAGGAGTAAAGGTAAAATTGACTGATGTGTAAAAAGAGCATAACGAAAGTTATCCTGATAGTATTAGCAGCAGCCAGCAATTGCTTGGCCGGATGTAATGCGGAAAGTTTGGCATATTGCCCGCCGGAGAAAACAGATGCTAATGAGGTTGAGGCAGTCTTAAAACAGTTAAGCCGGAAAACCAAAGAGCTGAAATCCTACCAGTGCAGCTTCGAATATAAATTTGAACAGCCTCTTTTTGAATCCCAGACATCAAGAAAAGGTGAACTTTTTTACCAAAAGCTGGATGACAGGTCGATATTGCGTGTGAATTTTAGAACGCTTAAACATGATGACGAGCAGCAGCAAAAATATGCCGAGGATTATCTTTTCGATGGCGTATGGCTCACTAAAATCGATTATCAGACAAAGCAGGCCAATCGTTACCAACAGGCCGAGCCAAATAAGCCGGTCGATGCATTTGATTTAGCAAGCCAGGATTTCCCAATCGTCGGCTTTAGCAAAATCCCGAAGTTAAAAGAGCAGTTTGAAATCAAATTTATCAAAGATAACCAAGGCAAAGAGAATGACCTAATACAACTACATTTGAAGGTCAAGCCCGAGTCGGTTTATAAAGACGACTATACCTCGATTGATTTCTGGATATATAAGAAACTATACCTGCCGGGGAAAATTGTGTCTCTGACTACAGAAGGAGATATCCATAGAATAGATTTGCTTAAAGCGAGAGTTAACAGGGCGGTAGATATGGATGTGTTTCGATTGAAAATACCAAAGGATTTTAGTCTCCATGTAATTCCATTAGAGAAAGAAAACAAATAATATTGAAGTGGCGGCATCTTTCTTATTAAGTAAAAGTATCTGGCTTTTTATCAGTCATAGGAAAGGGTTGGAAATGGCAAAGGGAATAGTTGTATATTATTCAAGAAGCGGCAATACCAAAGAGATGGCTGAGATATTTGCTGAGTCTATGAATGAAGCAGGCCTGAAGACCGACTGTAAATCCGTTGAAGAGGTAAAAGCAGATGAGCTGCTTGGCTACGATGCGATTGTCCTCGGCTCACCCACTTACTACGGTCATATGGCTGCACCTATTAAAGAATTGTTCGACGAATCGGTGAAAAACCACGGTAAACTCGATGGCAGGGTTGGTGCCGCCTTTAGTAGTTCAGCAAACATAGGAGGCGGCAATGAAAGCACCATTATGGGCATAATTGAGGCAATGCTGATAGCAGGAATGATTGTCCAGGGCGACCCGCAGGGTGATCATTACGGCCCAGTCTCAATCGGCAAACCCGACGAACGGGTACGCCTGCAGTGCCTGCGCAGAGGCCAGAGAATCGCAAATTTGACCAAAAATCTCGCAACTTAGGGACATTTAGTGAGAAAATCGGCGTTTTTCGTCTTATCATGGGCATTTTTCTTTGACAAAGCCCTCTGAGGCCGTTAGTTTTCCTAAAAAAAAGCACAACTTCAATAATGGAGGATACTTTAATGCAGGAGTATGAAGAGCTTAAAGCGTTGGTTGCTGAGGCCGAAATCGACATCGACAAGGCCCAAGGCGGCAACAAAGCTGCGGGTACAAGAGTTCGCAAGCAGATGCAGAAGATTAAACAGACAGCGCAATTAGTGCGAAGCCGCATCCTTGAGATAAGATCTGCCCAATAAACAGACGCAGCTTTTAGAGATAGTTCAAAATGGTATGTGATGCTGCTATTTTTTAGCTAAGATGGAGCTTTGCTAAGCAGCACAGTCTCAGCATATAAGAATTTTTGGTAACTACTCATTTGTACAGAGAGCCCAAATAATGCCGCCACCTTTATTGTTTGATTTATCCGAGATAGACTTAAGAAGCGAACCAATTTTCAAAAAGCAGGACATCACCAAGGTAAATCCCCAGCGGTTTGAGATGCAGCAGTTGGACGGCGTGCTTTGGTATGACAAAGACAAACATCTAATTCTTGGTTATAAGGACGTTACCGGGAACGAGTTCTGGGTTCGTGGGCACATCCCAGGCAGGCCTTTAATGCCGGCTGTGATAATGGTCGAGGCGGCAGCCCAGCTTTCGAGTTTTTTTGTAAAGCAGATTTACCAGCTGGAGGGCTTTATCGGT
>JAFGRL010000101.1 GCA_016935195.1 Sedimentisphaerales bacterium | reverse complement strand
TCGTATTAAAATGTAAAAAAGCAGAAAAAGCAATATATTACTTGACGGATGACCTCATAACAGGGGTCTATTCGAAAACAGATTTCTCGACTCGCAGCGCTGGCTCGAAATGCCAATTCAAATAACCAAAGGCAGTGAGGTTTTGTATGGATAAGATTCGCTGGGGTATTATCGGGTGCGGAAACGTAACTGAGGTTAAGAGTGGGCCGGCTTTTCAGAAAATCAAGGACTCGGAATTAGTCGCAGTAATGCGGCGCAATAGCGATAAGGCAAAAGACTATGCCGCTCGCCACGGCGTGCCGAAGTGGTATGATGATGCTGATAAGCTAATCAACGACCCTGATGTAAACGCAGTATATATTGCCACGCCCCCGGATACACACGCCGAATATGCCATTAGAGTTGCCCAGGCAGGTAAGCCTGTATATGTTGAAAAGCCTATGGCAAGAAACTATGCTGAGTGTGAAAAAATGATTCAGGCCTGCCGGGATGCTTCTGTCCCGTTATTTGTTGCATATTATCGGCGGTGCCTGCCGTGCTTTAGAAAATTAAAAGAGCTTATTGACTCCGAAGCTATTGGTGATGTGCGTTTTGTATTTATTGAGTTGTTCCATTCTCCGCTGGCCGACGACTTTAAGAAAGATAATCTGCCCTGGCGCGTGATTCCTGAAATCTCCGGTGGCGGTTACTTTGTGGATTTGGCATCTCACGAGCTTGATTTACTTGACTATATACTTGGCCCTATCGACTTTGCTCAGGGCAGGATAGCCAATCAAGCCAACCTTTATCCTGCCGAAGATATTGTTTGCGCCGACTTTACTTTTAAATCTGGTGTGCTCGGAAGCGGCCTGTGGTGCTTTACAACAAGAAAAGAAGACAGGCTGGACCGAATAAGGATAGTAGGCAGTAAAGGCAAAATAACTTATTCTATGTTTGATTCGACGTTGGTTACGTTTGAAACTAACGGTGGTATTGAAAAGTTCGACCTGCCGCATCCGAAGCACTTTCAGCAGCCATTGATACAAACTATTATAGATGAATTGCAGGGCAAGGGCACTTGCCCAAGCACGGGCATAACTGCGGCGCGAACAAATTATGTGATGGACCAAATCCTCAAAAAATAAGGCAGAAACCAATATTTGCCGAAAAACAGGGGTACACAATAATTGCAAAAAACTTCTTGTAAAATCTCATATATTTGCTAATTTAGGGTATGTTAGAGTATATTTTCCATAGTTTATAGCTGAGGGAGTATATGCACTTAGTTGCTCTGACATATTTTTGTCAATCCTCAGACTTTTGGTCGGGGAACTTGATACCGACGGCAACATCACTGCCTTTCAATCCGATAAAGCTCCTCTGTCTCATCGGCTGGGTTTATCTTTGTATGTATCTTGTTCAGCGGGTCCAATTCAGCCCTTTGGTACCAAAGCACAGAAAATCCATTGCAAATTTTGTTACCCTTTTAACCGGGCCGATATTGCTGCTTGTCCTTTCGATAGTAGATATCATTCTCAGGTCTTATCGAACCGACCGCAGCGTTCTCGAAATAATCAAGGAAAAATTAACAAATTTTAGTGAGAGCTTAAGAAGCCAAAGCTTGCTCAAGAGCAGGGATGACTCGGCAATAAAGCTGTTGGATTCGGCCGGCAGAAGCATCAAGGAAATATACGGCCACGGCAATAACAAAAGACATGAAAGCCGTATCCTCGATTTGACTGAGCAAATCATTGCAGAGGCACTCGAACAGCGGGCAAGTGATATTCTCATAGACCCGACAGATTATCTCAGGTACTCAGTCAGGTTCCGTGTGGATGGTGTGCTGAGGAAGGTTGAACAGTTCGATTCTGATACCTGTGCAGCGATTATAAACAGTATCAAGGCTGTCTCTAATATGGATATCGCAGAGAAAAGAAGGCCTCAGGATGGGGCATTCAGGGCAAAGACTGCTGAGGCTTCGGCCTCATTCAGGGTGGCAAGTGCCGGAGTTGTCAACGGCGAAAAACTCTCTGTAAGAGTCCTGAATCAAAATGCGGGCCAGTTTACACTGGACAGTATCGGGCTTGCTGAAAAACAAAAACTGGTCTTTAAGAACGCAATTGCCAAACCTGCCGGTATGATACTTTTATGCGGCCCTACCGGCAGCGGTAAAACCACTACTTTATACGCCATGCTTAACGAAATAGACCTTTTCACACGTAATGTTATTACCGTCGAGGACCCTATCGAGTACGTTCTGTCAAACGCAAGTCAAATCGAAGTCAATCCTAAAGCGGACATCACTTTTGCAAAAACCCTGCGCAGTATCCTTCGGCAGGACCCGGATGTTATCTGCGTTGGTGAAATAAGAGATGAAGAAACCGCAGGTATTGCTCTTCGCGCATCACAAACCGGCCATCTTGTCCTGGCAACGGTTCATAGCGAGAGCAATGCATCTGCTTTAGTGAGGCTGCTGGATCTGGGTATAACACCAATGTTACTGTCTTCTGGCTTGAGTCTTATTGCCACTCAGAGGTTATTTCGCCGGCTCTGCAACAACTGCAAGATGCCCGCAGAATTGGGCCAAACTCAAATCCATGACCTTCGTAGAAGAGGGATAAATGTCAGAAATATCTACCAGGCCCAGGGATGCCAGATGTGCTATGAAACCGGTTATTACGGCAGAACCGCCATCTTTGACATATTGGTCATCGACGATAAACTAAAGGATATTATTGCCAATCAACAATTGTCTCTCACAGTCCTTAGAAAAGACGGGGACAAGAAAGGAAAGTCCAACCTGTATAAGCAGGGTCTAAAGAAAGTAGTTTCCGGAATGACAAGCTTTGAAGAGCTAAAAAGAGTGGTGGGCTGATAATTATGTTATTTTGGGTAGGTGTACTAATAGGTGTGCTCTTCGTGTACTTCGCCTATAAGTTAGGCTTTTATGAAAGCTGGGCGATGGTGTTTAACATCCTGATTGCAATTTACGTAGCAGTTTTTCTTCGCCCCGTAATTGCTCATGTTATCCCTGCTGCCGCTGCAACAGGATATGGCAATGGCATTACGATGTTTGCCACTGCACTGACGGTTTTCTTAGTCCTGCACGGCATTTCATATACGTTCCTGACAGCACAATTTACAGTAACCTTTCCAAAAATTGTTAATTTTCTCGGGACCGGCCTATTAGGCTTTATAGCAGGCTTTCTCATCTGGAGTTTTGCATGTTTCCTGCTGTGCACAACTCCAATATCACAAAACAGTTTTATCAAAGAATTGGGCTTGCACACCCAATTTCAAGAAACAAGTGCACCATATATGTCATGGTGGTGCAATTTAGTGAACTCAGTTGTCTCGTATGAGCAAAGCTATAAAACAACCGAGCAGGTGGTAAAAGAGCTGTTAGAAGCTCAGAAGGAAAAATCCGTAACTAGTTCTGGACAGCAGTCACAAACCGACGTTAACGATAGGGAGCCCAACAGTTTAACCGATAGCCTTTTCAAGCCGGATCCCTGCCAATGACGGATATTTCTGACATTTATTAAATCTTAATAGTAGCTCCGCTGCGCTCGCCATTATTGGACGCTTTATTTCGAAGACTTCAAAAATACAACCGTTTGCGGCCTGTAAATCCTCATTCAGAAGCAAAAAACCGTGAAGAAGTTTGAAAATGGGCTGATCGCATACCTTCTATCGATTTTTCGCTTCTGATTTCCCCCTTTTTCCTGTATAATTACATTAATTAATGAATCATTAGCTGTACACGATATAAACGCCAGCAGGAGGGTTTTTGTGTTTCCCAAACCACCAATAGCAGTGGTATTAAGAGGCTCACTTTTTGCCGCCTCACTTATAGGCATGCTGCAGGGATGCTCAACTGAACGCTACAAGGCACAGGCCGACGAAGAAGTCTATACTATCATTGAGGCCAAGTGGAAAGATAATCTTGGCCCGAAAGCCAACTATAAAATCCAGGATGTCAACGAATCAACAAATAATGAAAAACTCGAAGAATCACAACCAATATCCGGAACAATAAGCCTCGCCCAGGCTGTTGCAATTGCCACTGCGCAGAGCAGAGACTATCAAACACAGAAAGAACAGCTTTATCTGACGACCCTCAACTTAACTTCGGTTCGGCATGATTTCGCACGGCGCTGGTTTGGCACAATTGACGCAGACTATCTAAAAGACAGTGAAGACGAAAGCCTAAGCTATGATGCTAAGCTTGGTTTTAACCAATTGTTGGCTGATGGCGCACAAGTTACCACCAGTATTGCCATCGACTGGTTGCGATTTTTGACAGGCGACCCGGACACATCTCTCGGCACTGTACTAAGTGCCAGTATAACCCAGCCACTGCTCCGAGCGAGTAACCGAAAAATCGTGCAGGAAAATCTTACACAGGCTGAACGCTATGTTCTGTATCAACTGAGGCGTTTTAGCCGATATCGCAAGAAATTTATCGTCTCCATAGTGGCTGACTATTACTCTGTCTTAAAGCAAAAAAATGGCATAATCAATTCCGAGAATAATTACAAAAGAGTTGAAGAGTCAAAGAATCGCCTTGAGATGATGGCCGAAGCCGGCCGAAAGGCTGCCTTCGAAGTAGATGATGCAGAGCAAAGGTTGTTAGCATCGCGAGACGGCCTTGTCAAAGCAAAACAGAGTTACCAGCAGGCCCTGGACGAATTCAAAATCAGGTTAGCTTTACCTACAGATGCCAATATAGTCCTGGACTATAATGAATTAGAGGCACTTGAGCAGCTCGGAATAACTCAGCCAGACTACACATTGGAAGCAGCAGTCGAGACAGCCTTACAACAGCGTCTCGATTTAGCCAATGTCGATGACGAACTTGACGATGCAGCCAGAAAAGTTGAGGTCGCCGCTGACAGTTTAGGTATGAATCTAAACCTGGTAGCCAGTGCTGCAGTGAGCTCGCAAGAAAAAACTAAATTTGAAAGACTTCAATTCCACAACGGCACGTATGCACTCGGCCTTGAAGCAGATTTGCCTCTTGACAGAAAGTCAGAGCGCAATTCATATCGCCGGTCATTGATAACTCTTCAGCAGAATCAACGTGCATATAAAAACTATGTTGATGAGGTCAAACTTGATGTCAGACAGGCTTACCGTCAATTAGCCGAAGCGGCACAGCGCTATATCATTCAGAAAAACAGCCTGGAATTAGCAAATAAGCGAGTTGAAAGCATATCCCTGCTGGTCGAGGCCGGCCGTACGAGCGCACGTGAACTGCTGGAAGCCCAGGCGGACCTTCTTTCGGCTGAAAACGACCTGACAAGCGCTCTGGTCAGTCATGTAAATGCAAAATTGAACTTCTTTCGCGATATTGGCGTACTGCAGGTAAGGCCGGACGGAATGTGGTATTACTAAGGGTGCTCAAGGTTAGTTAGAAAAAATGGATAAAAATATTACCGAAAAAGAATGTGATAAGAAAATCAAGAGGTCTGCCCTTGCAGTCAAGGCCTTACTTATTATTATTGTTGTTGTTGGCCTTATCGGTGCTGGTGCCTTTGCATTTTTCAGAAGCACTTTCAACCACTCCGACAACCCGGCATCTGATCCGGCAACGTACAGTGTCGCCCGGCGCGACCTACCCATAACGGTTACGGAGAACGGAGATATCAAATCTATCGATTCGGTGGATATCAAGTCTGAGGTAAAGGGTCGAACCAAAATCATAAGTATAGTTGATGAAGGAACCTACATTACCCCCGAAGATGTAAATAACGGAAAAATATTAGTTGAGCTTGATTCCTCAGAAGTAGAGGAACAGCTAACTCAACAGGAAATTTCGTTTCTATCTGCCGAAGCAAGTTTCACGGATGCGAACGAGTCGCTTGAAATTCAGAAAAAGGAAAACGAAAGCGATATTGTCTCAGGAAAAACAGAAGTAAGGTTTACATTAATGGATTTTAAGAAATACCTGGGCGAAACAGTGGCTGGTCAGTTCATTGAAAAATTAACAAAGAATCCCAGCACAGAGATTGAAATGGCCTCCCTCATCGACCACGCCGAACTCGGCGGTGAAGCAATGAAGAGGCTAACAGAGTTAAGAAATAATATCACCGAAGCGAAAAGTAAACTTGAAAGGGCAACAGATGAATTATTCTGGACCAGAAAGCTCTATGAGAAAAAATATGTGGCTGAAACCGACCTTAAAGCAGATGAACTTGAAGTCGAAAGTCTCAATCTGAGGCTGGAGCAACATGAAATAGCCTTGAATCTCTTCAGGCTGTATGAATTTCCAAAGGAAGCTGAAAAACTTTTCAGAGAGCGTCAGGAAGCTGAGCGGGAACTTGCCCGCAAATTGGCTCGGGCCCGGTCCAGGCTTGCCCAGGCAGAAGCAAGACTTGCAAGTAGTAAAGCTACTTATATGGTTCGTAAAAAAAGGGTGGAAGACCTTCAAAAGCAGCTTGAAGCCTGCACAATAAAGGCTCCTGCAGCCGGTCAGGTAGTATATGCATCGAGTATGGATGATCGGATGAGACAGCGCAATCCAATAGAAGGCGGCGCTGAGATCCGCGAACGACAAAGGATAATTTCAATACCAGATATGTCACAGGTTAAAGTGGAAATTAAAGTCCACGAAATATGGGTTGATAAAGTGAGGCTCGGACAGAAAGCCAAGATAACAGTTGCTGCATTTCTGAATATTGCATTTACCGGTGAAGTTCTGAAAAAAGCCCCCTTAGCAACTCAGGACAGTTGGTTTAATCCCGATCTCAAAGCTTATGCAACTGATGTGAGGATTGACGGAACACATGATTACCTCAAAACAGGTATGTCGGCAAAGGTTGAAATTCTTATCGAGCAGCTCAATAACGTTATTGTGGTTCCAATACAATGTGTTGTCAATGTCGAAGACGAAAAATACTGTTATGTTAAAGCAGCTAAAGGAACCGAACGCAGACAGGTTGAGACCGGCAGCTTTAACGACAGCTTCGTTGAAATCAAGACAGGGCTTTTGGAAAATGAAGAAGTGCTTTTGAATCCACCGAGACTGACAGAGATAGAACAGAGCCAGAAAAAAGGTGCAGGTTAATTAACAAACAGAGGTAATTTCATTGTCTATTCGATATGGTTGCAGAATATGGCCATAGTAGCTATAGAAAACTTGAGCAAAATATACACACTTGGACGACTTGAACTGCCTGCTCTGCGTAATGTAACTTTGAACATCGAAACTGGTGATTATGTGGCCATAATGGGGCCCAGCGGCTCGGGGAAATCCACACTGCTTAATATCCTTGGATGTCTTGACAAATCAACAAGCGGAAGATACTGCCTCAACGACAAAGATATATCAAATCTAAACGACAATCAGCTATCGACCATCAGAGGTGCGAGTATAGGATTTATTTTCCAGTCATATAACTTAATCGCCCAGCTCAATGTTGTAGAAAATATCGAGGTGCCGATGTACTATCAGGACCTCTATGAGCACATAAGCAAGCAGCATGCCACAGAACTTGCCGAAATGGTAGGCCTTGGTGACAGACTGGAGCATCGTCCGTATGAATTAAGCGGAGGTCAGCAGCAGAGGATAGCAATCGCACGGGCACTGGCAAACGACCCAGTGATTATTCTCGCAGACGAGCCGACCGGCAACCTTGACTCACAAAGTGGTGCAGAAATCTTGAATATACTCGATGACTTAAACAGCAAAGGAAAAACATTAATAGTTGTTACGCACGATGAACATATAGCTGCAAGAAGCCGGCACACAATACATTTGCTTGATGGTCAAATCGAAAAAGAAAGGTTTAATCACAAATAGTAACATATTATGCGGTGGTTTGGCGTAAAAAGAACTGTTAAACTCGGCACCAAAAGCCTGCTGATGCATGGCCTGCGTTCTACCCTGACGACTCTTGGAATAGTCTTTGGTGTCTCTTCCGTTATAGCTATGCTGGCAATTGGCGAAGGTGCAAGCCGGCAAGCTCAGGCAGCAATAGCAGAACTAGGCAGCACAAATCTGATAATCGAAACCGTCAAGCCCCCGGAAGAAAAAACTGATACCGGCAATGTCGAGTTCCTTAATAAATACGGCCTGACCTATACCGACGTCGAGACCATTCGAAACACGATACCCGATATCGAGGTAACCGTCCCTATCCGGCAAATAAACCAGGAAGCAAGATACCAAATCCGTCCGAAGGTTGCGATCAGGCTTATAGGTACAATCCCCTGGTATACTGAAATCTCACCCATTAACTTGATTCGGGGCCGCTTTCTTAGCAGCACGGATATTAACTATAGACTTTCGGTTTGTGTGCTCGATGATAAAGTCGCCCAGGAACTCTTTGCCTTTGAATACCCGATGGGAAAACATGTCAGAATCCAGGGCAATTATTACCGAGTCGTAGGTATTGTAGCCCACAGCTCCTCCGGGCAGACGAACAACGCCTTCGGCAGTGAAATAGCGAAGGCCTCTGACACCGAAGGTGGTGTGTCCGGCAATATCTATATACCGCTTACAACAGCCAAATGTCGATTCCCTGAGTTCAATTATCAATTCAGTGGAGGCAGCGCCAGTGCAGAAAAAGTGGAGCTGCAAAAAATTACCGTTAAGCTAAAGTCGATTGACCAGGTGCTGTCTATGCGGGACATCTTAGATACACTACTTAGCCGTCTGCACGAAGGAAAAAAGGATTACGACATAGTCGTGCCTCTGGAATTGCTCAGACAAACTGCCAGGACAAGACGAATTTTCAGTATTGTGCTTGGCTCTATTGCCGCAATCTCACTGCTTGTTGGCGGAATAGGAATTATGAACATTATGCTCGCTACAGTCAGCGAACGCACCCGCGAAATCGGTATCCGCAGAGCCTTAGGTGCCAGAAAAAGTGACATCATCCTTCAATTCCTTTCAGAAACGCTTTTGCTGACCTTAATCGGGGGCATTCTCGGAATTATCTTAGGCTCGGCAATACCTATGCTCGTAACCCGCTTTAGCCAAATGCCAACAGTTATTACTCCAGGTTCTCTAATCCTGGCATTTGGAATAAGTGCGATTGTTGGATTGACCTTCGGCCTGTATCCTGCCTACCGTGCGGCAAATATGGACCCGATAGAGTCCCTGCGACACGAATAAATTACATCCTTTCAATGCCTTTGACAATTCTGTACAGACTCCTACAATAGTTCGTTAATGTTTAAGGAGACTCATAAAAAAAGTGTCAAAGCTAATGACCAATTATCTATCACTCATAAGTCTGTCAGTTCTTATTGTCTTATCAGGATGTTCCACTAATACACAAAAGATATGCAGTTACAGACCCGACCAAAGTATGTTTCTTGAACTCAAAGTCGCAGCTATCACATTCAAATTCGAGAAATTCGACGTCCAGAGCAATGTATCCAAGCTTGAGGCGCTTTTTCGTCAGGCTGCCGGTGAAGGTGCCCAACTTGCTCTGGCACCGGAAGCTGCAATTGACGGTTTTGTCGTTAATGATATCATCCGCGGTGACATCCCGGCAGAACGCATTTACGACGTTGCTATATCCATTGAAGACCCTGTCATCCAGCACTTTCGTGACCTGGCACGTGAATTGAATATGGCTCTCGCATTTGGATTTGCAGAGCTTATCGACAAAGAAGTCTTTAACTGTGCAGTGTTCATAGACAACAATGGAAACATATGCGGAATGTATCACAAGATGCAGTTCGCCGAAGGCTATCAAACCTCGTGGTGGTTCAACAGATTGGGTAAGAGCAGTCGGGCCTTCGATACACCCTTCGGCAGATGCGGCTTTTTGGTTTGCAACGATCGCTGGAATCCCGACCTTGCCCGTATCCCTGTTCTCGACGGTGCCCAGTACCTGCTTATTCCATCCTACGGCTATTCCGGGAAGGAACACGACCAGGCAGTGCTCGCACGGGCAAGGGAAAACGGCGTGCCCGTCGTCTCAGCCAACGTTGGTGCTTTATTAATAATAAGCAAAGGCGAAATCATAAAAAACCTGCGACAAGACGAAGGGCTTATTGTCGGCACAATTGCTGTACCTGCCACACCGTCACCGGAAAACCGTGATAAACTTGAAAGACAATTCCTGGAAAGCAGACCAAAAGAAATGCAAAAACGCTACAAGGATTACCTCGCTAATCCGTGGTGAATTTTTTGAACTCCCTTCGACAATAAGACCGTCATAATTTTTACCCCGCCCTTAAAATTTGTTCGAGTAAAGGTCTCAGTTTGCGGATGGCCTGGCCACGATGTGAAATTGCGTTCTTCTCATCGGCAGTTAATTGAGCAACAGTTTTATTCAGCTCCGGCACAAAGAAAATCGGGTCATAGCCAAAACCGTTCTCGCCAATTTCACGCTGGGCTATAAGTCCTTCTAATTTGCCTTCGGTCTCGATTAAAGTCTCCTTAGGGCTTGCAAGACATAAACAGCAAACGAACTTTGCTGTTCTTTTGGCATTTGGAACCGCAGACAATAGCCTCAAAACTTTTGCCATATTCTTATGGTCGAGCAGTATTCTGTCTATTTCTTGTGCACCGGAAAATCTTGAAGACCTGACCCCCGGAGCTCCACCAAGAGCATCAACAACAAGGCCCGAATCGTCCGCAATTGTCCAGCAGCCGCTGGCCTTTGCATAACCAAAAGCTTTTTTGCGTGCATTTTCAACAAAAGTCAAACCATCCTCTCTGATTTGCTCCACATCAGACAGGTCGCCTAAGCTGCACCATTCAAACCCAAAATCCAGCATATCTTTCAATTCAGCAAATTTGCCCGGGTTGGTAGTAGCAACCAAAATCTTTTTAGTTTTATCAGACATAAACCACTAAAGCGTTAATTCCAGCACGATGTCACATTTTTTCAGCTCATAAGTTTCTTCAACAGTGCCCGCTGGAAGTGCAGGCGGTTCTCAGCCTGGTCGAACATAATCGAATTAGACGACTCGGCGACTTCGTCGGTGATTTCATACCCCCGATAGGCAGGCAAACAGTGCATAATCTTCACGTCCGGCCGAGCCAATGACAACAGCTTACTATTCACCTGAAAAGCCTCAAAATCTTTTAAGCGCTTCTGCTTTTCATCCTCCTGGCCCATACTGACCCAGGTATCGGTATAAATGATATCACTATCAAGAACAGCCTGGGCAGGGTCGCTGGTTTGCCGGATACTCTCGGCTGATATTTGATTTGCCTTTCGGATTGATTCGGCATCGAGTTGATAGCCGGCCGGCGAAGCGATTACCATTTTCATACCCAGTTTTGCACAGGCAAAGCTGAGCGAACGTGCCACATTATTGCCGTCGCCGACAAAAGCGATCTTCACTCCCTCAACCCGACCGCAATGTTCATATACAGTAAGCACATCCGCCATTGCCTGGCATGGATGCAGCCAGTCCGTGAGCGCATTTATTACTGGGACTTCCGCAAATTTAGCTAATTCAACCACCGTGCTATGCTCAAAGGTCCTGGCCATTATGCCGCTGACATATCGACTAAGAACCCTCGCCATATCCTTAATAGACTCACGTTTACCTATCCCGCCAATATCTTCAGGCTTAACGTAAATTGCACTGCCGCCAAGGTCCGCCATTGCCACCTGAAAACTAATTCTTGTTCGAAGGCTTGGCTTTTCAAAAAGCATCGCCAGTGTCTTGCCTGCCAAAGACGAATCTTTCCCGCCCGATTTGTACAGCTTTTTTAGCTCACTGCTTTCTGTGAACAGGTCTTTTAACTGCTCGGTGGAAAAATCATTTATACAAAGGAAATCTTTCATATTTTCTGCTCATCTAAAACATTGTCAATGATACCGATTGCCTGGTCGATTTGGCTTTTTGTAGCTATCATCGGCGGCATAATCCTGAGCACTGTATCGTTGGTACAGTTTATGCGCAG
>JAFGRL010000012.1 GCA_016935195.1 Sedimentisphaerales bacterium | reverse complement strand
GGCAAATTATTGATAAAGACCTGCAGAGCAAAATTAAACTTTCGGATGAGGAAATTATTGAGCTGGCCAAAATCGGCAAACAAATAGAAGACCACTACCAGTTCCCACAGGATATCGAATGGGCCAAAGAGAACGGCAAATATTTTATCGTACAGACACGTCCGGTCACCACTATCAAAGAGGCGGTTGAGGAAGAACCTGAAATTAACGCCCCGGTACTCTTAAGCGGTGTTGCCGCCAGCCCCGGGCTGGCATCAGGACCAGTGAAAATAATACACGAAGCATCCCAACTGGACAGAGTTCACCAGGGAGATATCCTTGTCACTGAAATGACTACGCCTGATTTTGTACCGGCAATGAAAAAAGCAGCCGCTATAGTTACAGACAGGGGAGGAAGAACTGCCCATGCCGCTATTGTGAGCCGTGAACTCGGTATACCCTGCGTGGTCGGTACCGATCTTGCTACAAAAACTCTTATCGATAAAAAAATAATTACGGTTGACGGTGCCAAGGGAAAGGTATACAGCGGAAAGATTGCCCGTAGCCTGACCACTACTAAAATGACTAATATACTAAGAGAATCTCTTACTACCAAAACCAAAGTTTATGTCAACCTTGCGCAACCGGAACTTGCAGACATGATATCGGAACGCAATGTAGACGGCGTCGGATTATTAAGAGCGGAATTCATAGTTGCACAAATCGGAGAACATCCGAGCTACATGTTAAAACAAAATAAAGGCAATGAGTTTGTTGACAAACTCTATAACGGCTTGATTTCTTTTGCCAAACCGTTTTATCCACGCCCGGTCGTCTATAGAACCACCGACTTTAAGACCAATGAATACAAAGACCTTATCGGTGGACGTGATTTTGAGGAATCGGAAGAGAACCCGATGATCGGTTATCGCGGCGCTTCGAGATATGTAACTGATATAGAGTCTTTTAAACTCGAAATAGAAGCTATTAAACGTGTGAGAAGAGATTATAAGAATCTGCACGTGATGATTCCTTTTGTCAGAACAGTTGATGAGCTTAAACGAACTAAAGCTATACTGGAGAAAGAGGGACTGGTGCGCAGTGAAGATTTCAAACTCTGGATGATGGTGGAGGTACCTTCCAACATTTTCTTAATCGAGAAATTCTTAAGTGTCGGCATCGATGGTATCTCGATAGGCAGTAATGACCTTACTCAATTGATACTCGGCATTGATAGAGACAGCGCCAAGCTGGCTTCCACCTTTGACGAACGCAACGAAGCTGTTATGATTGCACTGGAGAGAGCGATTACCGTTGCCAAAAGTATGGGTATTACCGCATCCATTTGTGGACAAGCTCCCTCGGTATATCCCGAATTGACCGAAAAGCTGGTTTCCTGGGGTATAACTTCAGTTTCGGTCAGCCCCGATATGATTGGCACTACCCGCGAAATAATTGCAAAAGCGGAAGCCAAGCTTAATCTTAGATGATTCAAGGCTTTAATATCCGTCAGAGAATAGAAGAGCGAGAGCTGCAACTTTCACCGTTAGCAGCTCAAAGCGTTTTATCCAGGGGCAGGATGAGATATGAAGAACCCTGCCCGATACGAACAGCTTTTCAGCGCGACCGCGATAGAATTATCCACTGCAAAGCCTTCCGGCGGTTAAAGCATAAAACACAGGTATTTATTGCACCTCTTGGCGACCATTATGTTACACGCTTAACTCATACGCTTGAAGTTTCCCAACTCGCCAGAACCATTGCCCGCTCATTAAATCTGAACGAAGACCTGACGGAAGCTATCGGTTTGGGGCATGACCTGGGGCATACCCCTTTCGGGCACGTAGGTGAAGAGGTATTGAATGAGCTCTATGGCAAGGGTTTCCGGCATAATCAACAAAGCTTACGCGTGGTTGATACAATTGAAAATGACGGCAAGGGATTGAATCTGACATGGGAAGTGAGAGACGGCATACTGAATCATTCCAAACCGGCAGATAATATGTACGGGGAGAACTGGGGAGAAGTAGGAACACTTGAAGGCGAAATCTGCAAGATATCCGACTTGATCGCCTATGTTAACCATGATATCGGAGATGCAATCAGAGCAGGAATTATCACCGAAAATAACCTGCCCTGCTCCACGTTTAAATTACTCGGAAGGTCTAACGGAGAACGCGTCAATACAATGGTTTGCGATATCGTTGAAAGTTCATGGGCAGCCACCGGAAGTAGCGATAGTCAAACAAGACCTCTTATCAAAATGAGTAATTCAGTGCTGGAAGCAACCAATGAATTAAGAGCATTCCTTTTTGAAAAGGTATATCGTGTACAATCCAAAGAACAGGAATCAATAGCAGCCAGACAAATCGTCCATAAACTGTATGAATATTTTGAAAAGCATCTTGATGAGTTACCACCGGAATTTATGCGTTTCAGTGATGATACCGAAAGGTGTGTTGTAGATTATATTGCCGGCATGACAGACCAGTATGCTATTAATCTGGCAAAAAACATGTCTGTCTAGTTTTCTAATTGAGGATTACCTACCGCATTTTATTTAATCGTCTGTATAACACATCCATTTTATTCTTATTTTTCGGGCATATAACTGGAATATATTGTATAATTAGTAGAAATTATGAGCGTTATTGAAGAAGTAAAACAAAAAACCGATATTGTGGAGATTGTCGGCCAATATACTAAATTGACAAAAGCCGGCAAAAACCTTAAGGGTTTATGCCCTTTTCACAGTGAAAAGCACGGCTCGTTCTTTATTTATCCCGATGAACAAAGATGGCATTGCTTTGGTGCCTGTAATGAAGGCGGAGACGTTTTTTCTTTCATAATGAAACAACAAAACATTACGTTTGGGGATGCCCTGCGTATTCTTGCCGAAAAAGCAGGTATCGAAGTTCCTTCAATTGGCGGGCAAAAAGAGGACAGGGAAAAATACGATAAAATTTATCAGGTTAACCAGGCAGCGGCTCAATACTTTCATAACATTTTAATTAATACCGATTATGGGGTAAAAGGCAAAAATTATATAGTAAAAAGAGGCCTGAATGAAAAATCGATTACAGATTTCCAACTCGGCTTCAGCCTAAACAGCCGTGACTCCCTTAAGAATTACCTTCTTGACAAAGGATATACTGAAAAAGAGCTTTTTGAGGCCGGGGCTATAACTACAGCTGAAGGCAAGGATTCGTATGATGTATTTCGCAATCGTCTTATGTTTCCGATTATGGATATTAAAGGGAAGTGCTGCGGTTTCGGAGGGAGAACATTCGAAGACAATCAGGCTAAGTATATCAACTCTCCCCAGACTGCTGTTTTCGATAAGAGCGGCAACCTCTACGGCATTAATTTGGCAAGCCAGTCAATACGCAAAGAAGACTTAGCTGTATTGGTCGAAGGTTATATGGATGTCATTATGGCGCATCAGTATGGTTTTTCCAACGTTGTTGCATCAATGGGAACAGCGGTTACCGAAAAGCAGATGAACACATTAAAAAAGCTAACGAAAAACTTGATACTGGCACTGGATTCGGACATTGCCGGGGAAGAGGCAATGCTACGCTGCGTCAGTTATGAAAATTTGATACAAAATGAAATTAAAGTAGCCATAATGCCGGCCGGCAGCGACCCTGATGATGTAATACGTAAGGATTCTTCCGAGTGGCAAAAACTGCTAAATAATGCAATACCGGTGATAGATTACACCTTTGACATAGTCACAGCGAAACTGGATTTATCAACCGCCAGGGATAAAACTTTTGCATCAAATAAATTACTGCCTATAATTACACAGGTTGAAGACAGGATTCGCAGAGCACATTATATGCAAAAATTATCACACCTTGTAGGGATTAGTGTACGTGAACTTGAATCGATTGTTAAAAAACCGGTAGAATACTCGAAATATAACAATAAAAATAAAGGCCTCCTATCCGATTCAATGGCAACTCCGACCTTTTCCCAGCCTCTTGAAGAATACTGCTTGACGTTATTGCTGCAATTCCCTAAACTTAAATCCTTTAAGCATAAAATTAAACCGGAATACTTTGAGAACAGTGAAAACCGCGAGGTCTTTTTTGCTCTATCGAAAACGGAAGACCTAAATAACATAAAAACTAGTTTGGATTCTTCAATCTGGGACTATCTGGATCAATTGATAAAGAGGGAAGTGCCACCCGATAAAATCGAGCAAAAGATGTCATTTTGTATCCTCAGGTTGCATGAAAAGTTCCTGCGCAAGCTTGAAATGAAGCGAGAAGTAATTTTTGCCGCCGAAGCGGCATCTAAAGGCAGTACAGCCGGGCTCAGCAAGCTTGAAGAGCAGGGAATTGGCAATAGTAACGAATTGAGAGAGGTCTTTTCGAAGAAATCGGCTGACAGTCAATATAGAGGAGATATTAATGAAACAGGAAAACAGTAAAAGAAGCAAAAAATCAGATGTTACAAATAAAAATTCGGATTTAGAATTCGAAGAAGAACCCAAAGAAGCAGACAAAGACGAATCGGCTGAGGATGAAGGCAGTGAAGAGGATTTTGAATCCGGTGATATGTCCGAAGATGAGTTCAATCCCTCCAAAGAGGACCTTGAAGAAGAAGAGATGCCAACCGAGCAGGATGTAAAGCTGGCATTACTCGATGCCGGCGATGAACCGGGAATTGTCGATGACCCGGTTCGAATGTATCTTCATGAAATAGGCCGTGTTCTGCTGCTTACGGCAGAGGATGAAAAGATCCTTGCCAAAAAAATGGAGGCCGGCAAGCGTATTAAAGAAATTAAGGAAAGCTATATCGACCAAAATGGCAGGGCTCCCGGTGCAACCGAAATATTGTTATGTATGTTAAGAGACCTTTCAAATCTAATGAACACACTGCATCTTCTGCAACTGGAACTGAACATCACACCCGGTAATACTTTCAAAGAAAACATCTCCGACAATACCCTTATAGACAGCATTTCAAATGAAATTGACCAAAGATTAACTCATAATATTGCACAGAAGACAGGGCAGCCGATACCGGATATTGAGCAGTCTATAATAAATCTTTATTTGAATATGAGTTTACTCCCGAAGGATTTC
>JAFGRL010000100.1 GCA_016935195.1 Sedimentisphaerales bacterium | reverse complement strand
TTCAGTTCTGGCCTAGTGGCTAACCTTTGGCCAGGCTGGATTGTCCAGCTAATTCACAACAGCTTACCTTGGCGCACTCTCTGGAATGATACCTTCTGCGCCAGGCTCGTTACTATGGCAGAGAACAGCTCCTTTACCGCAGTTTTTACAATCTTTTTTGCCGAGCCGGCCATGCCAAAGGTCAGCAGTAAAGGCGGGAAATATTACGGTTCCCTCTGAGCCGACTACCTCCAGGAAAGCATCAACGACTGTCTGTGCACCATCTTTAACGGGCCCCAATCCTGATAGAGAACTGTGGAGCATTACACAATCACCGTGGTGCAGGCCCAGGTTTTGCAAGTCCGTTACTAATTTTTCTTTTGTTATATTAGCTATCGCCTGGAACCTTTAGATGTTTATTTACCCATAAGCTGGTTAATTATGAAGAGCTCCAATTCCTCGTAATCTCGTTTAGCGATTAGTTTGTCGATTTTGTTTTTGTCAATACTGCGAACAACTTCAAGCAGTCGCAGAAAAATTTCCCTGCTGTTAGCTAAATGCTTTGTTGCAACTTCCTGCTTCTGGGTTCGCATAGCTTTAACATCAAGACCGACAAATTCTCCATTGCGGCCATAATCATATTGGTCGAGTATGCGTACCTGGTTGAAAGCCCTTCGCAAATCTACTGAACCAAAAGCCTTATCTTCGTCAAACTTCAGACCATTCTGGTCGTTCAGGTGAATGGTAAATAGCTTATTAAAAGCCAGAGCAAAACCCATCTCGTCGGAAGGATCCAGGCCAGCGAGAATTGCGTGGGCACTTTCTATATTTACGCCAACACGCTCGGGTGCATCTGTAATGGCAGCAACTGCCAGAGCGTGGCCTGTTGTGGGAATAAAGGCCTGGTCCATCGGCTCATTGGGCTTTGGCTCAATTGCAATTTTAATACCTGAATCGTATGCGAGCATATCATTTATGGCCTCAGTGATTCGTTCAACGGCAAGCCTGCTGTCTTTTGCCTCTCGAATATATGTCCCTTCACGGGCAAGCCAGAGAACTATCAATTTCGTATTGAGGGCATTGGCAATATCAATCGTCCGCCTGTTCCGGTCTTTGGCATATTGCCTGCATGCAGCGTCGTTGGATGTGTAAGCGCCATCGATCGTACGTGGGTCTTCCCATAATCGAGGGGCAACAAATTCCGCCACTAAGCCTTCGCCGGTGAGTATGTCGGACACCTTTTTTGCCTGGCTGGTTATTTGTCCGGCGCCCAGCTCGTTCATATTTGGTACAACATCATCGTCGTGAAACTGGACACCATCAAAGCCAAGTTGCTTATAGAGCTTAACTTTTTTGCTAAATTCAATACTGTTCCTGACTGTCGGCCCGAACGGGTCTGCACCTTCGTGAATATTCCAAGGACCGAACGAAAACCTAAATTCTCCTGACATCTTAGTTCTCCCTAAGTTAATAAAACTTCGTTACCAAATAATATTGCTAAGCTTATTAACAAAAAAACTTTTTGTCAAAAATGATTTTTTCATATTAGTAATTCTTTTGAAGTGTTGACATATCGTCGGTATTATGAAATATTACACCGCCATATGGATATCAGGATGAAAAAATGTTTAGTTGCAGCAGCATTTAGCATCTTTTTTACGTGCTTTGCTAAAGCAGATTTGGCAAAGCGAATCAGGCCAATCATTAACCAGGCTTCTCAGAAAGATGTTCAATTTTCCGTGCATATCGTAAAAGCCGAGTCCGGCAAAACCGTATATGAGCACAACCACCATAGAACGTTGATACCAGCCTCGAATATGAAACTGATTGTTGCCGCTGCTGCACTGAAATACCTTGGGCCCGATTACGAATACAAAACACGGGTAGGAACCGACGGCAATTCATTATTAATAATTGGAAGCGGTGACCCGCTGTTGGCTGATAAAGCTACAGATGACAAATACGAAAGACAAACCGGCTGGATATTCAAAGATATTATAGCGCAGCTAAAAGCTGATAAGCTCACTGCCATAAAAGATATTGTCGTCGATAGCAGCATATTCGATGATGAGCGGGTTCATCCGAACTGGGCGAAAGATGAACTGAACCGCTGGTATGCCTGTGAGGTAGGAGGGCTAAATTACAACGGCAACTGCATAGAGATAAAGGCCGAAATTTCAGGTGGCCAGGTTATTATCATAACAGAGCCAAAAACTTCCTATGTTCAGATAACAAATAATGTTACACCGATATCAAAGGGAAAAAGCGTTATAGGATCGTACCGACAGGGCGAGCAGAATAAAATTATTGTTCACGGCAAGTGTAAAAAGCAGGCAGGCCCGTTTGACGTTGCGATTGAAAGGCCTGCCGCTTTTTTTGGGTATTTATTAGCAGAGCATCTCAACGAGGCCGGCATCAAAACAAAAGGGCAATTGGTCGAAAGGGCGATAGGACAGGTCGATAAGCTTAATATAATCGCTGAATACAATACTTCGATAAAAGACTGCCTGGCCCGATGCAACAAAAATAGCTTCGGATTAGCTGCCGAGGCACTGCTGAAAACTATCGATGCAGAAAATAAACCAGGCGATAAAAACGGCACCTGGGCAGGTGGGTGCAAACTAATTTCAGAATATCTCTTACAACTTGGCATCGATAAAACCGAATTTAATATCGACGACGGCAGCGGCCTTAGCAGGAAGAACAAGTTAAGTGCAAACGCTATTACAAAAGTGTTATTAGATGCTTACCGAAGCCGAAACTGGAATTTTTATAAGGATTCGCTATCGGCAGGGGGGATAGATGGGACAATCGCCAAGTACTTCAAAGAAGAAAAATACAAAGGAAAAGTCCTCGGCAAGACAGGATACATCGATGCTGTAAAGTCGTTTTCAGGCCTGTGTACTACCGAAGCGGGAGATTACATATTTTCAATCCTGGCCAATAACGCTAACGGCCAAACCCGAAAGGCCTTAAATAATATAGCAAAAGCAGTAATCGATGAGTTTCGGTCCGACAGCTAAACTCTTTTCTGATAGCTTTATTTATCGAAATCGCAGATTGTCAGTTGTTTGTTAAATCGGATGGCTGCATTAAATTTCCCTTGACATTGATAGCACATTCAACTATTAAAGCTGTTTTGGAATTTACTCACCAAACGTTTCTATTAACTGAGAAAAACCTGTGTAAAAGCTGAAAAATAAACAATTTTTATATTATAGTGTTGATGGAATATTAATAATGCTGCCAACAAAGAAAACAAGTAAAAGCAGAACCCGCAGCCGGCGCAGCGGCCACAGTTTAAAACCTGTAAATTACTCGGTATGCAAACGCTGTGGTAATGCAAAACTGCCGCACGCGGCCTGTAAAAGCTGCGGCTACGTAAATCCAAAGATAACTCTAAAGCTGGCAGAGGAGCAAAGCTGACAAAATGCGGATAGCAATTGACGCAATGGGAGGCGACAATGCACCTGATGCCATAGTCTCTGGTGCATTGGAAGCTGGTCAGCTGCTTGATGACTGTGACCGGTTAATCCTTGTCGGCCCTGCCAAAGAAATTGAGCCTCGAATATCCGCTGCAAAGTCTAAAAAAGCTTCTGTGGCCGTCATCGATGCGCCAGAGGTCATCGGGATGGACGAGCCACCGGTAGAGAGTCTCCGAAAAAAAGTAAAGAGCTCAATTGCGGTTCTGTCGAAACTCGCCAAAAGAGACCAGGCTGACGCAGTTATTTCAGCAGGTAATACCGGAGCGTGCGTTGCTGCCTTTCAGATGAGAATGCGAAACCTGCCCGGCGTTAATCGTCCCGGAATAGCAGTTGTCTTTCCCACTTTTGAAGGCCCCGTAACAATTTGTGATGTCGGCGCAAACATCGCCTGTAAGCCCATAAATCTTTACCAATATGCCGTTATGGCAGGAATCTACGCCCACCATATGCTTGCCGTCAATAATCCGAGAGTCGGCCTTATGAGCATCGGTCAGGAAGATGCAAAGGGAAATGAAATGGTTAAAAGAACTCGGGATCTTCTAAAGGCCGACTCCGATATGAACTTTGTTGGTAACATCGAAGGCAGAGATATCTTCAAAGGTGTCTGTGACGTCGCAATCTGTGACGGCTTCGTTGGAAACGTGATATTAAAACTTACCGAAGGCCTGGTCAATGGCTTGTTCAAGGCCATCAAGCATGAACTTATGACTGAAAAGTTAAGACTTGCTATGAAATTTAAGCCGGTCATGACAAGGATATATAAGAAGTATGACTACAATGAGTATGGCGGCGCACTGCTTTTAGGCCTCAACGGCACGGCATTAATCTGTCACGGTACGAGCCAAAGCCGTACCATCAAAAATGCCATTCTGGCCGCCAAAAAATTTCATATGGCAAAAATAAACGACAAGATAATAGAATACCTCTCAAAAAGTTCATCTTATATAGTGCATAACTCACAGGACAAACCCTTGAAAAATTCCCAAAACCACGGAAGGGCATTTGATGACAAAAGCCGTTAAAGACCAAACCTCCACTTATCGAGCAATTATCGCCGGTTATGGCTCTTTTGTTCCTGCAAAGAGATTGACCAATGACGACCTTTCAAAGATGGTAGACACATCAGACGAATGGATTACAACCCGTACCGGTATAAAGGTCCGGCATATTACCAATGACAATGAAACCACAGCATTTTTGGCTGCCGAAGCTGCAAAAAGAGCTCTTAAAACAGCAAATCTTTCCCCCAGTGAGCTGGATATTATTATTGTCGGCACAATTACCCCTGAGATGGTCTTTCCATCGACTGCATCCTTCGTACAGCGCCAGCTAAAGGCTCAAAAAGCCTGGGTCTTCGACCTCGCTGCCGCTTGCAGCGGTTTTATCTATGGTGTGGCTATTTCACAGCAATTTTTACAGAGCGGCCGATATAAAAACGCTCTGGTCATCGGGGCCGAAACCCTAACCAAAATTACCAACTGGAAAGACCGCACAAGCTGTATACTTTTTGGCGATGGTGCCGGTGCGGTTGTACTTCAGCGGGCAGATGATGGACGCCGCGGCGTCATTTACAGCATGATGGGAGCAGACGGCCAGCGCTGGGAAGCGCTGAATTGTCAGGCTTACGGCTCTCGATACCCGGCCGGCAAAAAACTCAACGACCCCGATAAAATATATATGGAAATAAAGGGCAGAGAAGTCTATCAGCAGGCCGTACGCCGAATCGTCGAATCTGTTACCGAATGCATGGAAAAATGCGGCCTGACCAATGACGATATTGCAATGGTAATTTCGCACCAGATGAATGCCAGAATTATTGAATCTGCGGCAAAAAGACTGAAACTGCCTGATGAAAAAGTATTTTTAAACATATCTGAGTACGGAAATACCTCAGCAGCATCGGTCCCGATTGCCTTCGATGACTGCGTCAGGTCAGGGAGAGTCAAGCGAGGTGATATTGTTATTTTTGTTGCCTTTGGCGCAGGATTGACCTGGGGAGCGAGCGTATTTGAGTTCTGATTAACGCTGGATTTATTAGAAAAATCAATTCTTTTTTAATTGCAGAGAAAATATGAAAATAGCTTATCTGTTTCCTGGCCAGGGTGCCCAGTTTGTGGGAATGGGAGCAGAATTTACACAATCTTTCCCCGAAGCAGCACAGATTTTTCAAAAGGCAAATGACATTCTTGGGTTTGACCTGAAAAAAATCTGTTTCGATGGACCATCCGAGAAGCTAAATACCACAGTTCTTTCCCAGCCTGCTATCTTTACAACATCGGCAGCAATATTGGAGACACTAAAATACACATTCAATTCCGGCATAAAACAACCGGACGCAACTGCAGGACTTAGTCTCGGTGAATACACGGCTCTTTATGCTGCAGGGTTGATTAGCTTTGAGCAGGCTCTGGTCCTGGTTCATCAACGCGGCCAGGCTATGCAGGATGCTGCAGAAAAGCAAAACGGAGCAATGGTCAGCATAATCGGGCTTGACGAAGAGAAAGTACGCCACCTCTGCGATGACGCTGCCAGGGGTGAGCTTTTACAGCCTGTCAATTTTAACTGCCCCGGACAGATAGTCATAAGCGGCGATAACTCAGCCTGCAGCAGGGCAGAGCAGATGGCCGAAAAATACGGTGCAATAAAGGCCATCCGCCTGGAGGTGGCAGGTGCTTTCCATACCAAACTAATGGCCGGCGCCGCTGAAAACCTCGCCGGTGCACTAAAAAAAGTTGATATCCGCGAACCTTCTGATATCAAGGTTATTGCCAATATCAGTGCCGAATATTACCAAAAGCCTCACGAAATTACAGACGGATTGGTCAGCCAGCTAACCTGCCCCATACTCTGGCAAAAATGTATGGAAAGGCTCATTTCAGACGGTGTTGAAGAATTTTATGAAATAGGCCCGGCAAGGGTTTTAACCGGCCTTATGAAAAGAATTGATAGAAAGGCAAAAGTTATTAATATAAGTAACGTCAAGACACTGAAGACCATAACCAGGATAACCGCTTAAGATAAAGCGAAAATTACAGAACAATCTGCGGGCATAACTCGACATTAAATAAAAATATAGAATACTTGTTTTAACCGGAGACCGAAATAATGGCAGAAAAAAGACTTGCTGTTGTAACAGGCGCTGCCAGAGGAATAGGCAGGGCTGTTGTTCTGGAGTTGCTTAAGCAGGGCAGGGCCGTTGCAGGTTTGGATATAAACGGCCAGGAGCTCTCTGAGTTGGAAGATGTTGTCAAAAAAGCTGGTTTTACCTGTAAGAGCTGCTGTGTGGACATAACAGATACGGCAAAGTTCACAGAAGTGCTCGAGTCTTTGGCCGCAGAATACGAAGGAATCGGAATTTTGGTAAACAATGCCGGCATCACTCGTGACAGGCTTATCCTCCAAATGACCGATGAGGAATTCGACAAGGTTATTGAGGTAAACCTTAAAGCTGCATTCGTTGCAACGCGAGTCGCCGCAAGGTCGATGGTCAGAAATAAATTCGGCCGTATCATCAGCCTAAGCTCGGTCTCAGGTGTGATTGGCAATCCAGGCCAGGCCAACTATGCTGCCAGTAAGGCCGGCCTTATAGGTTTTACCAAAACAATTGCAAGAGAACTTGCCAGAAAAAACGTAACTGCTAATTGCATAGCACCGGGATTTATTGTCACAGAGATGACCGATAAACTGCCGGATGCTGTCAAAGAAGCCGCAAAACAAATGATACCTCTGCGAAGATTCGGCACTGTTGACGATGTCGCCAAGGCAATTGCATTCCTGGCAAGCGACCAAGCAGCCTATATTACCGGACAGGTGCTTTGCATCGATGGCGGTATGGCTATGTAGATATGTAATTGCCCCATCAAATATTAGCCCTGATCCCGCCGCCAAAAGTCCAAATTCCCAGCCCCGACCGTGCTCGCTGAGTCGTTTGAAAACCTTGGCAAGCTCGTAGTCAACTATCGTCTGAAGGTCACCGTGAGTCAAGGACTTAAAGACTATCGTATCATCAACACGGTTTAGAAACTCGGGCCTGAAGTGATATTCCACCTCCTTGCTTCGGCGGTCTTTTTGCCGAAACCGAAGCCGGGCATTTTGCTAATTGATGATTCGATCTGGGAACTACGTTTTATTAATCAGGTTTTCATTATTTGCAACGGTATAGGTGCAAACCAGATCTCCGGTTATATTGTTCATGGTTTCGAACATATCCAGGATAGGATTGATACCGAGGGCAAGAGCTACAATCACCGAGGTCTGTGTGCTGTTAAGCCCCATCATCTCAAGAATTATAAAGAGCAGCATCAAGCTTCCGCCCGGGACGCCGCCTGCTCCTATCGAGGCCAACACAGTAGTAATAACGAGTATCGCAAGGCCGGGGAAAGTTATGTCCATACCGAACATATTTCCGGCCAGGACTGCAAACATGGGTAGATGTACGCATACACCATCCATATTGATTGTGGCACCCAAAGGCAGAGAGAAACTTGATAATTCGTTATGTATGTGTAGTTCTTCGTCGGCAACTTTAAGAGAAACAGGAAGAGTGGCGGCACTGCTTCGTGTTACAAATGCCATAATCATTGCTTCCTGGATTCTTTTTAGAACCACAAAAGGATTATGTCGAGTTACAGCGAACATTAACAAGGGGTACACCACAAAGACCATTATGATGATGCCGCCGACCACACCAAGGGTGACACTTACATAAGGCCCGACGATCTTCGGGCCGTATAATCCGAAATTCGTTATTGTAAGTGCCAAAACACCGATAGGTGAATACTCCAGCACCCAGTCAACAAGTTTGAACATTGCATCTCTGCAAGCTTTTACGATATCGAGTAATACATCTAACCTCCTTATGCTTTCATCGTTCCTGCTGTTTTCCATCACGACACGAATCGCTAAGCCGAATAGTATGGTAAATACAATGATCGGGAGAAAGTTGCTTTGTGACAGGGCTTTAAATGGATTTTGAAACATGCTGTACAATAGGGACGTAAAGGTTCCTGCGGTCTCGCCTTTTGTTCCGATTTCCTGTGTCTGATTGGAGAGCTGACCAGCCATTTCCTGCCAGTCTGTCAGTTCGGTTTCTGCACCCGGGTTGATCATTATCGCCAAAGCTGCGCCAAGAACAGCGGCTAAGACAGAGGTTAAAAAATACCAGAAGATGGTTTTGAGTCCTACGGAACCCATTTTTTTAATTGGGAGACTTGCAGCTCCGATGAGAATTGAAAAGAAAATTACCGGTATAACGATCATCTTGAGCATGTAAACGAAAATATTACCAAAAGGTGAAATGTAACTGATAATTTTGTAGGAATCGAATTGCGCTGAACTTTCTGAAGCCATCCATAAACCAACACCTATGACTGCGCCAACTGCAAGGTTTATTACAATTCTTAAAATTAGAGAAGTTTTAAAGTACCATCTAAATAACCGTTTCATACAATCCCTCTCAATCACATCAAGTTTCTTTTTTTAGTTCCTTGAAAACCATCAAAGCTTTGTCAAGATGGGCTTTATCATGTGCGGCTGAAACCTGGGCCCGCAGGCGTGCAGTTCCTTCCGGAACAACCGGATAGCCGAACCCTGTTATAAGGATGTTGTGCTCGAGCATTTTATTTGCTAGCCGGATCGCTTTGGCTGTCTGACCAACAATGACCGGAATAATCGCAGTGGGGGATTCAATAACCTGATAACCCAATTTTC
Organism: Sedimentisphaerales bacterium; assembly: GCA_016935195.1. GTDB lineage: Bacteria > Planctomycetota > Phycisphaerae > Sedimentisphaerales > Anaerobacaceae > JAFGRL01. Next base: position 4,318 of record JAFGRL010000100.1, on the reverse strand, counting down.
CAAGTCCATCTCTTAGATATTTTACATTCTGATGCAGTTTCTTAAGTCTCTGCGGTTCATTTGCGAGTATCTTAATAGCGGCCAGAGCACCTGCTGCTGTGGCTGGCGGTAAGGCGTTGCTGAATAACTGTGGCCTGCTGCGCTGAACCAGAAGTTCAATTATAGGTTTTGAAGAAGCCACGAAACCACCGGCAGCTCCGCCCAAAGCTTTACCTAAAGTTCCGGTAATTATGTCAACTTCCACCCCGAAATGTTCTGGTGTGCCGCAACCGGTCTTGCCAATCACTCCGTGTGCATGGGAATCGTCCACTGCGGTGATGGCGTTGTATTTTTGGGCCAGATCGACTATGCCTTTGAGATTCGCCAGATCACCTTCCATGCTGAAGACGCCGTCGGTTATTATTAATTTGCGTTTAACGGATTCATTTTCCTTTAAGATACGTTCGAGGTCGTTCATATCGTTATGATGATAGATAAAGCGGCCTACCTTTTTACTGCACAGTCGAGACGCATCTATAATACTTGCATGGTTCAATTCATCACTTATAACGACATCGCCCGGGGCCAGCAGGGTTGGAACCAACGCTTCATTGGCATTCCAGCAGGATACATAGGTCGTTGAACTTTCGGTATTAAGAAATTTTGCAATGGCAGATTCAAGTTCGAGGTGGATATCAAAGGTCCCGCAAATAAATCTCACCGAAGCGGTGCCGTTACCGTATTTATCCATAGCCTTTTTTGCCTGTGCAACAACCTCAGGATGGTCTGCCAGCCCGAGATAATTGTTACTGCAGAGATTTATCACTTCACGGTTGTCTGACAATTTAACTGTTGCGTTCATTGGTCCGCATATAACCGGTGCTGTTTTGTAAGTGCCTGCATTTCGCAGCGAATCAATCTCGTTTTGAATTTGCGAAAGAATTGGATTTTGCATTTTTATTTTTTATTAACTAATCCTGCCAGTCAAGAATAACCTTTCCCGATTTACCTGATTTCATCACCTCGAATCCCTTTTCGAATTCCGTGTAGTGGAAATGGTGTGTGATAACAGGCGTAATATCAAGGCCGCACTGAATCATCATGGTCATTTTATACCAGGTCTCATACATCTCCCTGCCGTAAATGCCTTTTATGATAAGACTGTTAAATATCACCTTCTGCCAGTCAATTTGCGTTTCAGGCAATATTCCTAACAGAGCGACTTTGCCGCCATGACACATATTATTGAGCAAATCTCTGAAAGCATCGGGGCTGCCGGACATTTCCATTCCGACATCGAAACCCTCTTTCATCCCGAGTTCTTTTTGTACTTTGGCGATATTGGCTTTTCCTGCATCAAGAGCCAAAGTTGCACCCATCTTCTTAGCCAATTCGAGTTTGTATGGATTTATATCTGTTACAACGACGTATCTTGCTTTGCAATGACGTGCAATAGCTGTTGCCATTAATCCGATAGGACCGGCACCGGTTATCAAAACATCTTCACCGAGCACGTCGAATGAAAGTGCTGTGTGCGTGGCATTTCCAAGCGGGTCAAAGCAGGAGGTTACTTCCAGCGGGATATCAGTATCGGCGGCCCAGACGTTTGTAACCGGGATACTGAGGTATTCGGCGAATGCGCCGTTACGGTTTACTCCAACGCTGCTTGTATTCGGACATAAATGACGTCTGCCGGCGAGGCAGTTTCTGCATCTGCCGCATACAATGTGGCCTTCGCCGCTTACAATATCACCGGGAGCAAAATCGTGCACATTGCTGCCGATACTCTCAATTCTGCCGACAAATTCATGGCCTATCGTCATCGGGACAGGAATCGTTTTTTGGGCCCACTTGTTCCAATTATATATGTGAACGTCCGTGCCGCAGATAGAAGTTTTAAGTATCCTGATCAATACATCGTTAATTCCGACTTCAGGGACAGGTACATCCTGAATGGTAAGACCTATACCCGCTTTATTTTTTACGATTGCTTTCACGTCAAAGAGCTCCTTTAGACATATTGTTAAAGTATTAATATTAGCAAGCTATTCAGATATTTCCATATTTTTTTTATGGGCGTCGTTTTGCAGGGATTTGCCGGAAGAGGTCAATTGGTTTTGAATCTCCTCCGCAGCCGAATTCTATGAAGCTTTAGCAAAGTAGAATGGCCAAGCAGGGTTTTCAGTTGCATTTATATTTTTGAAATAAACTGTTATTGTTATGCACAGTAGATTATTATAGCCCCAAACGCTATTGCAATTAATCCTGCAGCGCGAAGCAGGGCAATGGGTTTGCTCTGCCACCACTGGATAATCAGTCTGACTCTGGCAGGGCCTAAAACAAATATAAGCAGCGATCCTGCCAAAAAAAGGATACCAAAAAGTATAATCACTCACGGGACAATACATTCACGCGCAGCAAGCAAAAAAACAACGGCCAGTGCCAGCCTTATAACCGCTGCAATATATATACGGTTTGCCTGCTTGAAAAAATCCATCAGAGCCTTGGCAATTTCGGGCTTTAGCAGGTAAACAATCCCTATAGCAACAAAGACTATTCCTATTATCTTAATTATACTGTCCATGTGTTATCCCTTCTAATTATTTACGAAATCTATTTTTCGACAACCTCTATAAGGTCATTATCTATCTCAACACTTGCAGACTGTCCGAGCATATCTATCTGCAGCACCAGGCGAGAGATCTTTTTGTCCCTTAAAACTTGACCCTCCAGTCCGCATAAAGGGCCCGCTTTAACCCGGCAGAGCTGGCCGGTTTTGATATACTTCTGAGGAATCAGATTTGCCCCGGCGTAAAAAGCCTGCTCGATTTGATAGAGCTCGTCAAGCAGTTTCTGCTGGTCTTTTACTTCAATCAAGTTGGCGACGCGATTCGTCTGCAAAACGTTTATCCTGTCTTTCTCTGTGCCGCAGAAGAATAAATACCCGCTGAAAAGCGGCAAAAAAGAACGTAAAATTCGCCCCTTATGTCGGTTAATCTTGTGGGCCATCGGAAGAAAATAGCTGATATGATGGCGAACAAGTTGCCGAGCAAGGGCTTTTTCGTTTCTGCTTTTGGTATGAGCAACCCACCACAGTCCTTCAAAAAGACGGACGGATCCGTTCTCAGGCCAAATCACAGGAGGATTTTCACTTGCCTTGAGCAACTCTGTTCCTTTATTGGTTTATCACTTTATTTATAAAATTCCAACACCGTTGCGCGATCAAAAGAAAACCCGTAAATTTTAGATGCCCCTGCCGGACAAGTCAAAGAATTTGACTATTATCCGATTGACTATTTACAACTGCCAGCTTAGTATTTCCACAAAATGTTTTTGCAAAGCATAATTTTTTTCTTACTTCTTTTCAAAAAAAGGGAGAACAATAAGATATGCCGAATGAACGAGCAGTTATAGCAGGAGCCGGCTATATGTTCAAAAGATGGCTGCCCGACCTGAATCAGGAAAATGTGCAGGTAGTTGGCTTAGTCGAGCTCGATACCAAAAAGGCACACAGGTTAGCTAGGGAATATGGACTAAAGGCGCAAATCGGCAAAGACCTAAAGGCCGTGTTAAGTAAAACCAAACCCGATTTTGTCATCGACCTGACTGTGCCGCAGGCACATTGTTCGGTGACATGCACATCACTGCGGGCAGGATGCCCTGTCATCGGTGAAAAACCCATGGCTGCAACTATGAACCAAGCCGGGAAAATGGTAAAAACATCTGAGGCAACAGGCAAGTTGTATATGGTCAGCCAGTCCCGTCGATACTTTCCCTGGAATGAACAAATGCAAAGGATTATTCAAAGTGGCAAAATCGGTGATGTTACCGAAATTATCTGTGCTTATTATATGGCGCATCACTGTACAGACTTTCGAGCGCAGATGCCGAGTCCACTGCTTGTTGATATGGCGATTCATCATTTTGATTTGGCAAGATACCTGACCGGCCTTGATGCTGAGGCTGTTTATGCAAAGGAGTTTAATCCCAGGGGAAGTTGGTTCGCCGGCAATGCTGCGACAACCTGTATCTTCGAAATGTCAAATGGTGTGATTTTCACCTACCTCGGAAATATGTGCGCCGAAGGCAGCAGCACTACTTATAACGGCAATTGGAGAATCATCGGTACCAAAGGTACGGTAATCTGTGAGCAGGACCAGCCGCCGATAGCAGAGGTAGCAGCCCGAAAACAAGATTCTCTCCTGAGCACTAAGCAGCTTAAATTGCCAAAGCCAAAAGAGAAATATATACAGTGGCATGTTGCGCTGCGGCAGATGTTGCAATTTCTGCGCACGGGCAAAAAACCCCAAACCGAATGTCACGATAACATCAAATCGCT
>JAFGRL010000099.1 GCA_016935195.1 Sedimentisphaerales bacterium | reverse complement strand
CCGGGCAGTGTCTCAGTCCCGATGTTGCGGGTCAACCTCTCAGTCCCGCTACCCGTCTTAGCCTTGGTGGGCCATTACCTCACCAACAAGCTGATAGGAGATAGGCCGCTCCTTTGCCGATGAATCTTTGAACACTTATCCTGCGACAAGTGATATCATCCGGTATTACCGCCCCTTTCGGTAGTTGGCATTGCTGCCAACGACGCTATTCCGAAGCAAAGGGTACGTTCACCTATCCGTTACTAACCCTTACGCCACTAACCGCTAATAAATTAACGGTCCGTTCGACTTGCATGTCTTAGCCACGCCGCCAGCGTTCGTTCTGAGCCAGGATCAAACCCTTCGAGTTGATTCGTCGAACCCCCCTGCCGCCCGAAGGCTGGCAGAGAGGAAAATCGTCGAGAAAGGCTCAACACTTTGGCATACGCACCGAAAGTGCTGAAAAAAGAAAAAAATATAAAGCATCCTGCGGCAAAGCGTATTTTCCGCAAGAGCTGCACTTTCGCTGCTAAATTGGCTTAACTGTTAACTTGTTAAAGAGCTCCATAGAATAAAGCAGCGGCCAAGCAATCCCATAACGGTCTTAACTTGTCCGCATCTAAGTCTTTTACTATAATACGGTCAAATATGACCCTTAGTCAATAGAAAATTAAGCGATAAAACAAAAATTTTTTAAATTTTTTTAGCCAGCGGGCAGCGGCGTAAAGCCCTGTTTATTGATATAGAAAAGCCGTATCTGAAAAAACTGCTTTTTTAGGGCAGTATTACCTAGAAACAAAAATATAATACTTCTCGACCGGCACCCGGCCGAAAGCAAAAGGCAGCGGCCCCCATGCATCAGCGTAAAAGCCTGCGCCGAGCGAATTAGACATTGTCGATAGCCACCGACAAGGAACAAACTCAAAAACCTGTACCATAGATGTTCTACCTTCGGGCATAGGCATTTGGCCTGTGTTGTTCTCAGGAATTACAATTATATCTCCAGCGGCAGGCCAAGGAATCTTACGGTCCAAAGCTCTGGCTTTATAGGCCTCCATATAATGCTGAAACCCCCAATGCCCCATAAACCATAATGTAGTGGGTCGGCGGTTCTTATATGTTTCGCAGATTGTTTTTGCCGCTTCTCTTGCCGTGCCAGCTAGTGTATAATCAGCCCAGCAAACAGACAATGCTATAATTGCTGTTAAAATCAACGGCCATCGAACCTGCCAGTTTCCTATTGCACGGCCGGTTTCGCCACGTCTATCTATCGCACGCGCTAAAAGAATTCCCACTGCAGGGGTCATCGGAAGTACACTACGCTCATTAACCCCCCAGTTTACAAAAGCGGTAAAGAAGAAGGTTCCAAGAACCCAAAGAAACAGCAGCAGCGATTTACAATCCCTACATTTGTACAAATCGGCGACCGCAAGCCAAAGAACGCCCAACCCTGTCAGTGACATCAGACCAAATTGTATGAGAACGTTCGATCTTACCACATTGCCAGTACGTATTGAAAAGCCGCTGATTCTTCCAACAGAGACAATAGCAAACATAAATAAAATCATCAGGACAGCACCACTTATCAGAATCCGCCGCGACCATAGTAACGGTGCATAGAACAAAAGCGTCGTTATACCCCCTCCTGTAAAAGCCAGGCCTACCAATACTTTCCACGACAATTGAACACCATATTCCAAATTCCATTTAGTAGCAGTAGAGGCAGCGTCTGCCAGCAGGCCCCTGCCGTAAAGTTTGAACGTTGCCCATTGATATAGAGCCAAAATAGCAACAGAGACCAGCAAATATAACACCCAAGTTCCAATCTTTCTTTTTTTCATCAGAGAATAGACAAACAAAAGTAAAATCAGCGATACCCCGAAATATTTAGTTAAAGCACAAGCTGCAATGAACACTGTGCTTATTAACAAACCGTACCATTTTTTCTCATCCATCCCCCACACCCATGTAAACGCCGCCCAGACCCAAAAAGTCAGCATCATCGTGTCACACATTACATTAGTACTTGATACGAGAAATACCGGAGTAAGCACGCCTGCCATCGCGGCCAGCATTGGTTTAGAACAAAATTGCTTAGCCAGATAAAAGCTGCCTAACGCTACGGCTACGGCCGGAACAAGAAAAGCCAGATGCAAAGCTACTTCGCTCCAGCCGAAAAATTTGGCGACCAATGCGATGTAATAACAGGTTAAAGGCGGGTTTTTATTGACTTCCGTCATGGGCGTATCACGGCCGAACCAATTGATGCTGGAACCGTAAAAGCTTACCGGGTCGTGCTGGATATGTTTTGCCGCAGCAAGAAACACAGTATCATCTACATGAAATGCTTTGCCTGCAAAAGGCACAAGACATAATGCCGTTATCGCAACCGTAATTACCCTCGGATTAACTGAAATTCGCTCTTTCATTTGTTACAAATTGTACTTCTACCTTGCACAAACCTCATATGTTACGTCACCTCGAAACAAAAACATGATATTTTTCAACTGCTACTTGGCCAAAAGCAAAAGGCAACGGCCCCTATACATCGGCGTAAAAACCTGCGCCGAGCGAATGAGACTAAATACGATTACTATAACATAGCAAATAGGTTCGCCGACGGACAGGCCCGTTTTCGGACTGACGAAGTTGTTCGCAGGATTTTTCCGGTAATCTGCCATCATAGCACATCCATGTACAAAGCGTAACTGCCCTTTATCATATACTTTTATGGTAAAAACGCAGAAACCAAAAGTAAAGACAAAAGGTGATTGTTACGTCATAGATACTATCCAGCAGCTTATCGAGGCTGTAACAGATTTAGGTATAACCAACAGCGAGATAACGGTTTCCAATGTAATATAGGCAACTGGCATTACGCTGGTCGAATACAAACTTAGGCTGGGAAAAGCAATAAAGCGGCGGCATTTGAGAATATCTCGCCGCGGCCGGGCCGATATTCAAAACGTTTATTCGTTTCGCTGGAATATGGCTATCCAGTGAGGAGTCCGAGGAATACAATTTGCGGCATCCTGCCCCCAGTGGTAGATTGCGTTGCTATTAGAGAAAATCTCCACGGTGCCAACCACATTATAATACTGCGGATAATATTGATTGAACCAATCTATGAGCGGTTTTTCATAGGCCGGCGATAGCGACCAGGAAGTAATCACCCTCACATATATTAAGAACCTTGGTTTGGCGGCCTCTATCTGCTGTATCATTTCCTTCTGCATCTGCAGGGCATACGGCTGCTCCTCCGTCAAAGGATACATATAGATGTAACTGGTGGCCGAACGCCTGTCGGCATAAAAGAGAATCTGCGGCTCTGAACCGAGAATGGCTATCGTATCCGCACTTGAGCTGTTGGCCTTTATGAATTCGGCGATTCTCAAGGATTCAGGGAACGGACTAAAACCATAGGTCATACGTGCTACGGTTTCTGTGTCTTCTGCCAGCAGATATTCCTTTTGCAGATACAGCGAGTGAAGGATTACCACAAGTCCCAAAAAGGCGACTGTAAGGTCTTTTTCGAATGCTGTTTTTTGCCCCCTTAGAACCTGCCGGATTCCCAACAAGCCGACTCCGGCCAGCAAGGCGATTGCAGGCAACAGCAAAACAAAATAATGCGGTCTGAAATACAAGCCCGGGCAAGTGGCCAAAAACGAAAGGATT
>JAFGRL010000098.1 GCA_016935195.1 Sedimentisphaerales bacterium | reverse complement strand
TCGATGCTCACGATGGTATAATCACTGTGGAATCAGAACCTGGGCAAGGGACTGTGTTTCGAATAAGCCTGCCCAAGTTAAAATCAGGTGATGCCTGATGCTTGCTGTAGCATATCAGAACTTCTATCAACTCGCTGTAATGTTGTTTCTAATGGCATGCTCGGCTTTCTTCTCCGGGTCGGAAACGGCATTTTTTAATTTATCCCGAAGGCAGGTAAGGCAACTCAAGGACTCCCCAAATCGTATTTATCATATAAGCGCAAGGTTACTGAAAAAGCCCGATCAATTGCTTAACTGCCTCCTTTTCGGGAATATGATAATCAACGTCCTTTACTTTGCGACGTCGCATGTATTATCCATACGGCTGAGTAAGCAACATGGTCTGACTGTAGCTGCGATAACTGCATTTGCCAGTTTTCTTTTACTGGTATTATTTGGGGAAATATTGCCTAAATCGCTTGCGTACGCCAGTTCCCTCTTTTTTACAAAAATCTCGACATTGCCGGCATATATATGTTTCAAAGGTTTTGTTCCCTTTCAGATATTCTTCAAGCTATTTGTGCTCGAGCCGGTTTTAAGGCTTTTTCTCGGTCCCCAGCGGTCACAAGGCTCCATAGGCGCCAATGAACTTAGATCATTGATAGGGGCGACAAGGAAACAAGGTCTTATCAGTGCGGATGAAAAGAAACTAATGCTTGAAGTTGTTGATCTTGGGCTTTTAAAGGTTCGTCATGTGGTCAGGCCGAGGGTTGATTTGATTGCTGTGGATATTAACGAGGGTTATAAGAAAGTTCTCGATGTTATGTTAGAGAACCATCTGACGAAAATGCCCATTTTTTCCAAGAGCATAGACAATATTATTGGCGTCGTTCATCTAAGACATCTTCTGCTTGAACCAGAAGCACCACTGGAGCAATTCGTTAGGCAGGTACATTTTGTCCCTGAGCAGAAAACAGTAGTTTCCCTGCTGGAGTTATTCCGCCAGATGGAAGCTGACATAGCTATTGTTGTTGACGAATACGGTGGAATTGTCGGAACGGTGCAATTAGAGGATATCGCAGAAGAGTTGTTGGGGCCGGTCAGAAAAAGTAACGAAGCAGAATCAATCGAACAGACTGGACCTTTCGAATATAGGCTTCCAGGCGGATTGGCTGTCCATGACTGGGCGGAAGCTTTCGGTGTGGATTTGGAAGATATGCGTGCATCCACCTTGGGAGGATTTGTTACTGAACTGCTTGGGAAGGTTCCCGTTAAAGGTGATGTGGCGTATCTGCAGAACCTTAAGTTCACAGTTGATAAAGTCAAGAGACACAGAATCGAGTCTCTGATTATTAACATCAGGCCAAGTAATATCGATGAGCAGTAATTTAATCAACATATTATGGTTTGTTTTATTGATCTCACTGGCTGGATTCTATTCCGGTTCTGAGACGGGGATGTACCAGTTGAGCCGATTGCGGTTACGTTTGGGTGTTGAAAAAAAGAAGTGGTCCTATCGCCTGCTCGGTAAATGCCTCTCGGACAGCCCCGGGATGCTTCTTTCATTATTGCTTGGGACGAATCTTGCCAATTATTTCGCTACGAGTATTATCACTTATATTTTTCTTCAGACAGTAGATTCAGAATATACCGCTCAGATTTTAACCACAGCTCTTGCAGCTCCACTGTTATTTGTTTTTTCAGAGTTGATTCCCAAAAACATATTTTTCTACCGTGCAGATTCATTAATGCCATATGTTGCACCATTAATATATACCTCCGACAAATTATTCAAAATTTGCGGGATCGCCCCCCTGCTGAAACTGATTTCGGGGCTCTTCGGGCGGTTGGTGGGTTTGAGTCATTCATCCAAGACGGCCCTAAGCTCGGCTCAAAGCAGGCAGGCGAAGGGGATATTTCATGAGACACGGGAAGAAGGCGTTCTAAGTGCGGTTCAAAATGACATGATAGGTAGGATTTTGGGCATTCCAGGAATCCATGTCTGGTCGGTAATGATACCGATCAATAAGGTTAAGACTATAGATATTGGAAGCGACCGAAAGGCGTTAATGCAAAGTCTTCATGAGCATGATTACACGCGATGGCCCGTGACTGACAAAGTCGGAGATATTATAGGGTATATCAATATCTATGATGTGCTTGGATCGTCCGAAGAATTTGCTGGACTGCAACAATTTATCAAACCTATACGAGAGCTTGACGCAGGGACGAGTGTCACTGAAGCGATTGGGATTATGCAACGAGAGAACCTCAGGATTATGATAGTGACGCGGGCCGGCATGACGGGACATACCAAGCCTGTGGGAATTTTGACTATGAAAGATCTGGCGGAGGAACTTCTCGGCGAATTGGCGGAATGGTAGATATGGCCAGGCAGAGTCATAATGTAGAAAAAAATGCGGTTTTAGAGCTGGTTGTCGGAGTGCTGCTGATATTGGTGCTTTTTGCGCTGTCGTTGGCGATTTTTGCCAATGCCATGACAAAGCCTCTGGGGCGAGATGAGCACATGTACTGCACGGCTGGAGCGTTGATGAGCCAAGGTAAGCTGATTTATCGGGATTTTACATACGTAGCCCAACTGCCCTACCACCCCCTGCTGCTGGGGGCGATATATAAAGTATTCGACACCACCCGTTATCTGCTCGCTGGCAGGCTGGTATGTGTAATATGTGATATCTTGACCATGTTATGTATTGTGCTTGTGTTTCGTCGTGCATTCAAGGGACACAGAATATACGTTTCATTGTTCGGGATGTGTGGTGCTTTGTTGTATGTTTATAATCCTGTTGTTGACTACGCCAATGGCTATGCATGGAACAATGATGTAGTTGTCTTCTGTGTTATTCTTTCTGTCTTCTTATTTGGCAATATCGAGCCTGATAAGAAATCCCGCTTTTGGTATTCGGCTGCAATCGGTGTTCTGCTTACTATGGCAACGTTTATGAGAATGACGACGATTGTAGTTGAAGGGCTATTTCTCATTATGCTGCTGGCGTTACCAGCCGGAAGGATTGCGGGACGTATAAAAAACGCACTTCCATTTCTGGTGGTCTCTTTAATTTTATCTATATGGCCTATCTGGATTATTGTTCAATCTCCCAGGGCTTTCATCGTCGGTGCATTTCGAATACACATGCTTAACAGCCAATGGCTGCAGCAGATTGGCATGGTCTTCGAGAAAACCCAAATGGGTATAGCTTTGCTTACCCAACCGGGCTATTTTCTTCTGCTTATAGCTTTTGGCTTTATCCTCGTTGCTGTTATTACAAACAGTCTTAAGCATAAAATGCCTAATCTACTAATTGCTGTGCTGCCGGCTCTTATAGCGACATTCTATTTTATCCTTGCATTCGGACTGCCAACGATATGGAGGCAATACCTGGCGCCTCCTGTTCCTTTTATAATAATAGCTTTAGCATATCCGCTTTCTTTCTTAAGGGAAACAGCAGCAAAACAAGGACGCCGGCTGCTTTATATCGTTGGTGTTGTATTGTTCAGTATGGCGACGCTGGTGGCGATGGCGTTCGGGCCAAATAATCTTGACAGAATCGCCATGCTTGGTAATTCCGCACAATGGACGCCAATGCAGGTACACAGTATTTCGAAGGATATCGCAGCCAAAGTTGGTGAATCGAAACTTATACTAACGGCTGCACCACTTTACGCTATTGAAGGTGGCTGTAAGATATATCCTGAATTCTCAGCAGGTATCTTTCCATATAGGATTGGGGAGCTTTTGACAGATAAGGAGCGAACCTTTTCACATACGGTTGGGCCAAAAGGGATAGGAGTTCTGGTTGAAAAGTCACCACCTGCGGCAGTTTTAGTTGGTATCGAACCCAGTCAATTTAAGTTCCTGGAGGAGCCTTTTCGAGCGGTTCCCAAAGAAGACTGGAAATCGAAAACTTATGGGAACGGTCTTACACTCTATTATAAGCCCTAAGTGCCGGGTATATCTTCTTCGGT
>JAFGRL010000097.1 GCA_016935195.1 Sedimentisphaerales bacterium | reverse complement strand
TTATCCCATCGCTGAGAGGTGTACTTGCATGATGATTTATATTTTATGACCATTTAGCGCTCAATTTTATTTGTAAAAGATTAAAGATTCTCATTTGAGCCTATCGTTTAATACGCTTATTTTTTCTTTGGTTTTAATCCTGCTGCCATTCGAAGTTTATTTACCATATCCGTTTTTTCCCAGGTAAAGTTGGTTCCCTTTCTGCCGAAGTGCCCGCCATAGGAAGTTTCAGCGAAGATCGGACGGGCCAATTTCAAATGCGCGACCATTTTCTTCGGTGTTAAGGGAAAAAGTTTTCTTATGATTTGGCTGATTTTTTTCTCGCTGATTTTTGCGGTTCCCTCAGTATCTATGAGTATGGATATGGGCTCTGCCAGTCCTATTGCATAAGAAAGTTGTATTTCGCAGGCGTCAGCCATGCCTGCAGCGACGATGTTCTTGGCTATGTAACGAGCCATATAGCTTGCGGTTCTATCTACTTTGGTTGGGTCTTTTCCGCTAAAGCAGCCGCCGCCGTGGCTTCCTCTGCCGCCGTAGGTGTCGACAATTATTTTCCTCCCCGTCAGGCCGCAGTCGGCTTTGGGGCCTCCCAGAACAAATCGGCCGGTCGGGTTGACGTAGAATATGGTGTTTTTGTCAATCAGGCGTTTGGGCAGAGCAGGTCTAATAACCCTTTCAATAATCTGTCTTCGCAAAGTTCTGTAGGAAATCGACGGCTGATGCTGGGTTGATACGACCACTGTGTGCAGGCGTTTTGGTCTGCTGTTTTCGTATTCTATTGTAACCTGGCTTTTTCCGTCAGGCCTCAGCCAGGGCAGTTGTCTGTTTTGGCGGAGCTTTTCGAGCCTTGTTGTTAACAGGTGTGCCAAGTGAATTGGTGCGGGCATAAATGCAGCAGTTTCTTTGCAAGCGTATCCAAACATAAGCCCCTGGTCGCCGGCGCCCTGCTCTTTGTGCAGGCCGTTGCCTTCTGTTACTCCCTGTGATATATCAGAACTTTGTTTATCAAGTGTTACAACGACTGCGCAGTTCTCACAATCAAAGCCCATTTCAGGGTCGGTATAGCCTATTTTTCTGATTGTATTGCGGACGGTACCGGGGATATCTACAATGGCTTTGGATGTGATTTCGCCGGATACAACTACCAGACCGGTCGTTACAAGTGTCTCGCAGGCAACCCTGCTTTGTGGGTCCTGCTCCAGCATTGCATCAAGAATTGAATCAGATATATGGTCAGCCACCTTATCGGGATGGCCCATTGTAACTGATTCGCTGGTAAACAGAAAGTTGTCTGTATCACAGTTTGGGTTTGTGTGAGTGGTGTTCTTTGTCATTTCTTTTTTATCCTTTTCTTATAAACGGTGGCAATTTTTGCAAAAGTCGAAAATAAATATCATAGAAGTTGGTTTGAAATAGTCAAATGAAAAACGTTTAAAATTGCTGGGCACAAGAGCCGTCTTTTGGTTTGCAAGTTCACACCTGATACTTGTGCCCTTTTGATAAAAAACTTGCCAAAAGAGGCGCAGAAGGTTATCCTATCGGCTCCGTTTTTTGTGTGACAGTTCTGGAAAACATTTTTTAGAAAGGGCAGGAATGAACGTGCAGGTAAGAAACCCGGGTTTATCTGAACTTGACGAGCTTTGTATTCAAACGATTCGGTTTTTGTCTATGGAGGCTATTCAAAAGGCAAAATCCGGCCATCCCGGTATGCCGATGGGAATGGCGCCGGCTGCTTACGTGTTGTGGACAAGGCATATGAAGCACAACCCAGCCAATCCACAATGGCATAATCGAGACAGGTTTGTGCTTTCTGCAGGGCACGGCAGTATGCTGCTGTATTCACTGCTGCACCTGACCGGATATGATATGAGTCTGGACGACCTCAGGAACTTCAGACAGTGGGAAAGTAAAACACCGGGCCACCCCGAATACGAGCTGAAACACGGAATTGAAGTTACGACCGGGCCGTTGGGACAGGGACTTTCAAACGCTGTTGGTATGGCAATAGCCCAGAAGTATCTTGCGAATTACTTCAACCGTGACGGTTTTCCAATTATCGATTATAAAATCTATTGCGTAGCTGGTGACGGCTGTCTGGCCGAAGGAATTACCTCAGAAGCCAGTTCGTTAGCGGGTCATTTGGGGCTGAATAATCTTATTGTTATCTACGACGATAACCATATTACGATTGACGGCGGCACGGAGTTGGCTTTCACTGAAGATACAGCCAAACGTTATAAGGCTTACGGCTGGAACGTAATTGTGGTTGCCGGTGACGGCAACGATATGGATTCTTTTGAGAAGGCCTTAAGAAGAGCCAAAAGAGAGAAAAATAGACCGACAATTATAAAGCTCAGAACTCATATCGCCTACGGCAGTCCTAACAAGCAGGATACGGCCGGGGCGCACGGCGCTGCGTTGGGTGAGGATGAAATAAGGTTGATTAAGAAAAATTTCGGCTGGGATGCTGAAAAAAGTTTCTATGTCCCTGAAGAAGTTTCGGTTCATATGCGGTCGATGGTGGAAAAGGGCAAAAAGGCCGAAGCCGCTTGGAACAGAAAGTTGAAAAAATATGCGAATGCATATCCACAACCGGCTCAGCAGTTCAACGATGCAGCGGATGGCAATTGGGGCGTCAATATCGATGAGATTTTGCCGAAGTTTGAAGCGGGCAACTCAATAGCAACACGAAAGGCATCAGGAAAAGTCCTGGATGTATTGATGCCGAGACTCCCCTTGGTTTTAGGTGGTTCGGCAGATTTGACACCTTCAAATAATACAAGATTTGCCGGTGCTGAAGATTTCCAGAAAGACAAGCTCAACGGCAGATACATCCACTACGGCGTCAGAGAACATGCGATGGGCGCGATAATGAATGGAATCTCTGTCAGCGGTTTAATGCGAGCTTATGGCGGAACGTTTTTGGTATTTTCCGATTATATGCGCGCTGCCATTCGCGTTGCGGCATTGTCTAAGTATCCTGCAATTTTTGTTTTCACTCATGACAGCATAGGCCTGGGTGAGGATGGGCCGACGCACCAGCCGGTCGAACAGCTTGCGGCACTGCGGGCGATGCCAAATCTTGTTGTGATTCGTCCTGCCGATGCGAACGAGACTGCCGCAGCGTGGAAATTTGCACTGCAGTACAAGGATGGTCCTGTGGCTTTACTTCTTACCCGACAGGGATTGCCCGTTATAGACCAGAGTCGGTATGGCTCTGCAACGAATTTGCAAAAAGGTGCATACGTTCTTGTCAACTCGGATAATCCTGATGTTCTGCTGTTAGCGACCGGCTCGGAAGTTTGTATTGCTATGGATGCTGCTGAGAAGCTGTTGACTGAAAATATTCGTGCTCAGGTTGTCAGTCTGCCCTGCTGGAGCCTTTTTGAAAAGCAGAGTCAGCAGTATAAAGATTCGGTGTTGCCGCTTGAAGTTAAAGCCAGAGTTGGCATCGAGGCAGGCGTAGAGCAGGGCTGGTGGAAATGGCTCGGCGACAACGGCATCTTTATTGGTATGTCATCGTTTGGCGCCTCTGCACCGGGCAAGGTCTGTTTCGAGAAATTCGGCATCACCACAGAAAAAGTTATACAATCTGCTAAACAGCTAATAGAAAAATAACCGCAGCAAAAAATATGAAGCAAAAAGATACAACCGATGATGCCCGCAAAGTTTTAGTTCAGATATACCGAAGAATGTCTGTCGAAGCTAAGACAAGGCGTATTTTCGACGCCTATCGGACCGGCAGGATATTGGCGATTGCAGGGCTAAAAGAATCTCACCCTCATGCAACGGATAAGCAAATTTGGTATCTATGGGCAAAACGTCACCTTGGCGAAGAGCTTTTCAATAATGCTTACGGGAAGTTGTCCAATGAATGAATCCGAAGATCTGCTATTAGTACGATGTTTCACCGATATTCTTGACCGATTAGACATAGGTTATGTTATAGGTGGCTCAATGGCCAGCTCAATCTATGGCGTCGTACGTTTCACACAGGATGCCGATGTTACTGTTGAACCTTTTGACAATCTGGCGCATGAACTTTTCGAAATGCTCAGGCCGGATTATTATATAAGCAGACAGGCAATGTATCAGGCCTTAAGAGAACATAGCTCTTTCAACATTATCCATCTGACGTCCGCATTTAAGATTGATGTATTTGTTCGTAAAAATACTGCATTTGAAAAACAGTTAATAGCGCGTGGGAAAAAAATAAAGCTCTCCGACCAACTGAAAAAAAAATTTTCGGTGGTCTCACCGGAAGACATTATCCTGTTAAAACTGCGGTGGTATTGTGATGGCGGATGCAGCTCACAGCGCCAATGGAAAGATGCACTCGGAGTTTTAGCAATTCAGGCTGGGAGACTGGACTTTAAGTATCTGAACAGCTGGGCCGATAAGCTCAAAATCAATAAGCTGCTGGAAAAAGCCGTCCTGGAAACCAGGCAGTAATTTCGACCGAGACAAAATACGGATATTGAAATTCTTCGCTGCGCTTATAATGACATTTTATGGAGCTTGGGCGAGATAAGACAGTTGGACAGATAATCTCGCGGCTTAAAAGTGATAAATCTAAAGGGGGGGTGGTTAAAGTCGCGGGGACGTGGGGGTCCTTTGCGCCGCTGTTGATATCTTACATATCCAAAAGAATTAAAAGGCCTATTCTGTATGTTCGGCCGCATATCGAAGATGCAGACAATGCAGCGGACGATTTGCATACTTTTGGGGCCAAAGAGGTTGAGGTATTCAGTGCGTGGGAGACTACGGAAGATTTAATTGATGCTACCGATGAAATTGGAGCTGAGAGGCTGAAACTCATATCTGGCATCTCTCATCTCCCATCTCCCTCAGGCAAAGGTAATTTCATTATTCCGACATCAATCCAGGCACTCTGTCAGCCGGTGCCGAGCCGGGACAGCCTTGAAAAAAGCAGTCTTCAACTTCGAACTAATATGGTGATACCACCTGAGGAACTGCTTGGCTGGCTTGTTGACAGAGCATTTGAAAGGGTTGACGGACTTGACCTGCCCGGGCAGTTTGCTCATCGCGGCGGCATTGTTGACATATATGCACCGGTAGTTAGCGAAAAAGAAACAGGCACAAACATGGCCGAGGCCATAAGAGTTGAATTCTTCGGAGACACTATTGAAAGCATCAGGCAGATAAACCTGGATACTCATCGCTCAAGCCATCAGATAGAGAGCATCAATATAGTCTCGGCCCAGCCCAGCGGTAGTGCAACAGACAGAGAGCTTTTGCTGAACATACTGCCCGAGGATACGATAGTGGTCCTTGACAGGCCCGGCGATATTGAAGAGGTTGCAAATGTTTTTAGGCAGCGGTCCGACACGCCGGAGCGACTATATAGCTGGCAGGATGTATATGGGGCTATGAAGAGATTGACGCAGGTTCACATTTCCAGGTTTGCAGGTTCGGCGGATAGCGATGTTTTGCATCTTGGTATAACAAGTGTGCAGCAGTTTCAGCACAAAGCCGCTACTTTGTGGACAGGACACAAAGAGTCGCTGGAGCAGTTAGTCGAGCAGGCAAAACAGGGCAAAAAAGTTCTGCTTTACTGTGAAGCGGCGGCTGAGACAAAACGGGTAGGCGAAATCATAAAGGAAAGCCACAATGATTTGCCGGCGAAATTTAAGTTGTTGAAAGGTTTTGTTCATTGTGGTTTTGCCGTACCGTCTTTGAAAACGATAGTCATAAGTCATCACGAATTATTTGGGCAATTCGCACTTAGAAGGAGACAAAAACCAATTCGCCCGAGCCTTCCGGTAGATACACTTGCGGACTTGCATCCGGGTGACTATGTGGTTCACGCTTCATACGGTATTGGTAAGTTTTTGGGCGTTAAGACTATCACGGATAATGGGCAGGTTAATGAGTATCTGACGATTGAATACGCCGATGGCGTAAAAATTCAGGCCTCCGTTGCCAATATTGGACTTGTTCAAAAATATATTGGCACAAGTCCGAAGCGGCCGGGTTTAAGTAAGGTCGGTTCAAAAAAATGGCAGAGGCAAAAGGAAAAGGTTGCCAAATCAGTTCGAGACCTTGCCGGCGAGTTGCTCGAAGTCCAGGCCAAGCGTCAGGCAATGGGTGGAATCGCATTTGAGTCTGATTCAAATTGGCAGAAAGAATTTGAAGAATCGTTTGCTTACCAGGAAACGCCGGATCAAACCACCGCGGCAGGACAGATAAAATCCGATATGGCTGAATCTGTGGCTATGGACAGGCTGCTTTGCGGTGATGTCGGTTATGGCAAGACCGAGTTAGCAATGAGGGCGGCTTTTAAGGCGATAGAGAATGGCAGGCAGGTTGCGATGCTGGTGCCGACCACGGTATTATGTGTTCAGCATGGAAGGACTTTTACCGAAAGATTTGCGGATTTTCCGATAACAATTGAAGTATTAAACCGTTTCAGGACGCCGAGACAGGCAAGGGATATTGTCAGCAGAACAAAACAGGGTAAGGTTGATATTCTTATAGGAACGCACAGGCTTTTGAGCGGTGACATTGGTTTTAAGGATTTAGGGCTTTTGATAATTGATGAGGAGCAGCGATTCGGCGTTGAGCATAAGGAGAAGTTGAAAAAACTGCGGATTAATGTTGATGTTCTTACTATGACAGCTACACCGATTCCACGGACACTGCATATGTCGCTTCTTGGGCTTCGCGATATAAGTTCGTTAGCGACACCTCCACTGGACAGACGAAGTATAGTAACGTCTGTAGGCCTTTACAACGAGCAGTTGATAACAAAGGTAATTATCCGTGAACTTAATCGTCAGGGGCAGGTGTTTTTTCTGCATAATAGGGTCAGGAGCATTGAGAAAAAGGCCTGGGAGATTCAGAAATTAGTCAGCGATGCGAAAGTTTCCATTGCCCACGGACAAATGCCCAAGAGCAAACTCGAGAGGGTGATGATAGACTTTGTACTTGGGCGGGTTGATGTGCTTGTATGTACGACGATAATTGAGTCAGGGCTTGATATTCCCAACGCAAATACAATTTTTATAAACGATGCCGACAGATTCGGCCTTGCCGAGCTGCATCAGCTTCGCGGCAGGGTCGGCCGTTACAAACACAGGGCGTATGCACATTTATTGCTGCCGAGGTCAAGGTCAATCACACCTTTGGCAGCGAGGCGCCTTAAAGCGATTGAGGAATATTCTCATTTAGGTGCCGGCTTTAGAATTGCGCTAAGAGACTTGGAGATTCGAGGGGCAGGCAACATATTAGGGCCTGAACAATCCGGCCATATTCAACTGGTTGGCTACCAGATGTACTGCGAGCTGTTAGCAGATGCGGTGAGCAGATTAAAGGGCCAGCCGAGAGAACCTTTGCCGGGCACCGTTTTGGATTTGGGTTTTGGTACATATATACCCAAAAACTATATCTCATCAGAAAGAAACCGACTTGAAGTCTATCGCAAAATTGCCGTTGCCAGAGATTTTAGCACACTCGATGAACTTGTTGCCGAGTTAGCGGATGTTTACGGGCCGGTAACAGAGCAAGTAAGAGACTTGCTGGATTTGGCAAAACTTAAAATCGCAGCAGGCAAAGCCGGCATTAAAGGAATCGTTGTATCCGGCGGTGAACTTGTTTTTTCATTTGAAAAAGGCGTTGATGTGAATCTAAAAAGGCTTTTCCATAAGGTAAAAGGACAAGTAAGAACCGGAGAAGACGGCAAGGTTTATCTAAGACTGCCGGAAAATTACTTTGAGCCAAGGACGATAATGAATGTTTTAAGAAAAATGTTCGGCCAGTGAGTGTACTTGAAGATTAAGCTATATAAAAATAAACTAAGAAATTGTAAAAAAATAACTAATGCAAAATTGGTCGTGAGTCCAATATAAGTATGTATGAACCAAGAAGACATTATACTGGAAAAGTATCAAATGCTTGCTCCAGAGCTAAATGAAAGGGCGCTTCGTCTTTTTGCAGCAGCAGAAGCACTGTCTTTTGGTTGGGGTGGAATTTCTCTGGTCTCTCGAGCACTTGAAATTTCTCGTGGCATAAAAGCTTTTGAAAATGTTCTTCTTCTGCCATTGTTTACCTTTCCATAAACGCGCGGACATTCCACGCCCCTGCCACCCCGAGCTGGTGCCCAAGCTGCGCACTCGCATCTGTCTTTGTCACCCTGAGCGAGGCGCAGCCAAGCCGAAGGGTCTATTAAAATCAATCCCGCCATAGGCTGATTCAATTCTCGGCGCACACCATGCCATTGCGAGCAGCGCAGCAACACGGCAACCACAACCAATCAAATAAAACCAATCAAAACTTATATTCCAGGCAGGACTCAAAAAAGGAAAAGAGCACCGCCACCATGCGCTCAAGGAAGGTTCGCGAGAACCTTTCAGGACGCAGAGGGCAACGGTACTCTTTCTATAGCTACGAAAGAACACTAACCTTTGTGCATAATAAGCACAAAGGCATACCGGTGGCCTTCGCCTAAACGAAAGCCACCGAGCCTCCTAAACGTTCCTGAAAAAACATACTCGCGATTTACCTTGAAACGCTTAGATACTCAGTGTATCTACTTTTATTAGCGGATTTCTCTCCGCCGATTATATATTATCGACTATTACTATCTTTTGCAAAAAAAATTTGAAGTTTTTTCTGATGTGAATTGTTTTGTCTAAATGGAGCCGAAGAGCTAAAATACTCAAACTGGCCGAGCCTCACACTTGCTGAGCAGCAAGCACGTATCGGTCAAAGATTATCAGCTTTATCTATCCAATTTGCTGCCAATACACGAGTAAACTCAAATTTTTGAAATTTTATTTGTCGTTTTGCATTTTACCCTTTAAGGGGTTACCCCCTAAGGGATTAATTTTTTATCTTTGATTTTTTGCTATAAAACGGCTTTATAAGCATAAGTCGCGCTGTAGTATTAGTTTTTTATAACAATAGTCTCTGTGGGGCTGACCAACTTATATCGTATTCCTCTCCAGCAAATTGTTCTGCCGAACATCGATGAGACCATCAAAACCAGCAGCAACAAAGACCATACCCAGAAGAAAAGCATATCGATGATTGCTGTGAACTTAAGCTTATCAATATCTTCCTTCAATAATCTGCGAATCATTCTCTGACGCATAGCAGCTCTTAAAAACTGAGCGGCAAAAAACAAAATCGGTACGGCTGCAAAAACAGGCAAATTTACTGACTCCTTTGTCGCAGCATATACTGCCAGAAATGTGCCGCCATACAGACCTGATACTGAGTAAAGACAACTGAGCAATCCGAACCACCACAGCCGGGGTGAGGTAACTCTGGTAATTAGAAACTGGCGCCGACCAAACTCAAAAAGTTTCCGCCAGTCTGTAGATTCATAAGAAGCAACTAAACAGGCAGGAACAAAGGCCACCTTCAAACCAGCCTTTTTGACAGCACTACTTAAAGATAAATCGTCACTGACGGACCTTGCCCAGAGCTTGTCAACGTTCAATTGGCGGAATGTTTCGGCGCGAATGGCCATCGAGCCGCCCCAGGCCTGATTTAAACGTGTGTTTCCAAGAAGTTGAGCAACCTTGGAATTGAGGGCTGACAGGGCAAGACTGGCTGGATTATTCTTCTTCGGCACAAACCAGCGATAGCCACTGGCAACACCGTTTTTTTGTTGTCTGAGCGGATATACTAAGTGGCTCAGCCAGTTACGATGAACACATATGTCAGAGTCAGCAAAGGCGAGAATCTCAACATCATTGTCAATTCTCTCATAACAGTAGAGCAGGTTATGTAATTTTTGACTACAGTAACATCCTTGTCCGGCAACCAGTATGCGTACATCAGATACCTTTGAAGTTCGGCTTAGTTTTTCTCTCAAACGGCAGAGTTGTACATAAGCTGCATCCTCCGTATCAGAGACGACAAACCAAAGCGAGTAATTTTCATAGTCCTGAGTGAAAAATGATCGGATATTCTTCTGAAAATTCGCTTCCAGTCCCTTACATGGCACTATCAAGACGGTACGCGGCCGATAGCGGAGTCGCTTTTTCTTATACTTTTGCAGTGTGTACCGATAATTGTTATAAGACTGCAAAAGAAAGAGAACTTGAGAGGTGATTACTGCCAGAGCTACATAATAATAGAAGTCCATTGCACGTAGTAGGTACTAAACAGCCAGCTAACATTTTACTTGGCCGGACACATCCCTATCAGAGTATTGAAGTCAAAGGTATAATTTCGCTGATTAGCTCAGTAATACTATAGCATTTTTCTAAATCTATGCCAAGCAGACAGCCATGATTATGATCTGATGCTAAAATTATCAAATTATCTCCTGCTTTGCACCATCCCTGCTGTTGTGGCTGGTGACCAATAATAAAGATATCCACATCAAAAAGATTAGCCATATTGTCAAGAAGCTGCTGGCTGTGCTTTCTGCCCCAGGTCAGCAGATATGCCGAACCCGGCTTTCGCAAATCATCGGGGGCTAATTGTTTTTCAAATATACCGGGGTTGAACTGACTGGCCAGGTTATCGCCGGGAAGCGAATGAGACACCCAGATTCTGTTTTCACACCTGATTGCAAGCGGTTGAGAAAACAGGAAGTTCTTCATTGCGTCTTTGACATCGCAGAAGGATTTTTTGAATTCACTCTGCAGAGCAAGATTTATTGCACGATTCATTTCTTTGCCATCTTTCATTATTTTGCTGTCGCTAATGAATGCTGTGTCGTGGTTTCCCATTATAATGTGAACCTGGTGGGGGAATTGAACTTTGTAACGGACAGCCTCGAAGAGCAGCTTGTATGAGAGGCACCCACCATTTTCGTCCTCTGGGCCGCCGTGTATGATTTCCTGGAGGATGAGGTGCCGGTCGGGATTATTGGCCAGGTCGGCAAAACTAACCATTCGCTCAAAGTTGCGGCGATGGCCGTGTATATCACCAGTTATAATTAAGCTGCCAAGTGCGGGAAGTCTAATGAGGTTGCCTTGACGGTAGCTGTCAGATTCATTTGCAGCGAGCCCTTTTTTGAGCAAATCAATTATCTTTTGGGGCATTTTTGCCCACCTTCATTTTATCACCAACCAAATCGTGGACCATTATATCGAGCCTTGATACAATAGTCATCATATTCGGAGGACGCTTAGCAGCGTCTTCCTTAATACATTCCATTACAAGGTTGGAAAGGCTTCTTGGTATTTGCTTTTTGATTTCGTGAGGGGATCGACAGGTTTTAGGAACGACCAGACCAAGACTTTCCCTTTTTTTGGGTATTAAAGTTGGGATATTTCCTCCGGTCAGGGCCCAGTACATAGTAGCTCCCAGGTTAAAGATATCGGTTTTTGGTCCCATTGGTTTTCGCCTTACCTGCTCAGGAGCAATATAGTCGGGGGTGCCCTGGATACGCTGCTTGGTGGTTCCGATTCTGCAGCTTTGACCAAGGTCTATGATTTTAATCGACCCGGATTCGTTATTCATAAGAATATTATTGGGCTTAATGTCGCAGTGGACATATCCCTGCTGATGCATTGCGTTAAGGCCTGTCGCTACCATCCTGAATACAAGTAATACATCAAGCAAACTCAATGACGGCCCATCCTCAAGAGAAAGTCCGTCAAAATGCTCCATAGACAGCAGCATTTCTTTTACTCTGAACATACCGCGTTTTTTCTTGAGTTTGTAGCACTTGCGAACGTAGGGATGGTCTATGCGTCGGCCCATCCGGTACTCGGTTTCAACCTGATCAAATATCCTCAGGTCTTCAGGTTTTTCGAATATGACCCGTTTTAGAGCAACCTGGTTATGATCCTGCAGGTCGGCTGCCAGATATATTGTGCTGCGGGCACCGGTACCAATGCGCTTTATCAAGCTAAAGCTGCCCACGTTTAGTATGTCATTACTCTTTGCCATATTGCCTTGAAAACAAAATACATAAATCGACGCTGACGCCAATATAATGATGCGCAGCAGTTAATTTTTGTTCCCTGATATTTCCACTAAAGTCAATAATTTTTATAAAATCCCCTTCCGGAGGTTATTTCAGCCACTAAAATCTGCGTATAAATCACATTGTACTATCAGCTCCAATGATTGTCCAGTACTTTCATGCTCGATAACCATTCGATTATCTGCTTGAGTATGAGCACAAGCTCTGGTAAATTATCGACCAAAAGAAATGCCTGAATCAGTCTTTTGTGATTTTCCCCGTGCAGTTGCGGCTTTATGAATTTATAACTATACCTGTTGTAAAACGAAGAGTCAAAAATGAACGTATTACTCATTGGAAACGGCGGACGAGAACACGCTATCGCCTGGAAGCTGGCTCAATCCAAAGAGCTGAAGAAACTTTATATCGCTCCCGGCAACCCTGGAACAGCTCGCTGCGGGGAAAATGTTCCCATTTCAGCCAATGATATAGAAAATCTGCTGAGTTTTGTCAGTGAAAAACAGATTGCTTTTGTTATCGTAGGGCCGGAAGATCCTCTTGCTGCAGGAGCGGTCGATGCCTTTGAAAAGGTTGGTATAAAAGCCTTTGGCCCCTCGAAGGGCGCCGCACAGCTCGAAGCCGACAAAGCTTTTGCCAAACAACTTATGCGCTCAAGCTCAGTATCAACTGCCGAAGCAAGAGTATTTGACAGATTCCGCGATGCCAAAGCTTACATTGCCAGCAGGGACGAGCCTGTCGTCGTAAAGGCAGCGGGCCTGGCAAAAGGCAAAGGTGTATTTGTCTGTGACGACCCTGCAGACGGTATTCTCGCTGCTGAGAAGATAATGCGTGATAAAATATTCGGCTCAGCGGGCGACAGGGTCGTTGTCGAAGATAAGCTCCTGGGAGAAGAGGCCTCAATACTTGCCTTCGTCGATGGCCGAAACATATATGTTATGGAGTCCTCCCAGGACCACAAACCCATAGGTGATGGTGATACCGGCCCAAACACAGGTGGTATGGGGGCCTACAGCCCTGCACCGGTTATTACTGATGCAATGATGAGCCAGATTACACGTGAAATACTTGTGCCAATCGTTGATGGTATGAACCGTAACGGCACCCCGTACAAAGGTGTCCTTTACGCCGGAATTATGATTACCGCTGCCGGCCCAAGAGTTTTAGAATTTAACGTCCGTTTCGGAGACCCGGAAACCCAGCCGATTCTAATGCGGCTTAAAAGTGATTTACTTTCTGTGTGTCTTGCCGTTTGCGATGGGACGTTAGATCAGGTCGAGCTGGTCTGGGACCGGCGCCAGGCAGTTTGTGTGGTAATGGTCTCGCAGGGTTATCCTGGAAAATACGAAAAAGCCAAAATAATAACTGGGCTGCAAGAAGTAGAAAATATGCAGGATGTAGCCGTATTTCACGCCGGAACTGCCTCGAAAGACGGAAAAATTGTAACTGCCGGCGGAAGGGTTCTTGGTGTAACAGCTCTGGGCGCAACAATTGACCAGGCAAAACAAAAAGCCTATTTAGCCGTAGATAAAATCAAATTTGAAGGTGCCTATTGCCGCCGTGACATTGCGGATAAAGCTATAAAAAAACCCTGAACATAGCTTAATACTACAGCTTCGCTTATTGTTAAAAAAGGCCTTTTCGGTTAGGAATCAAAGATTAAAAATTAACCCCTTAGGGGTAAAATATCAAACGTACATATCAAAAGCGAAAATCAATCAAATGCCCAGGTAGTTGGGGGGTGAATTTTGAGAAAAATATTGGTTTTGGGGGGTAATTTGAACACAGATTTTGGGGCGGGAGTGGATTTGCAGGCTAAAAACAAGGAAAACCGTCAATCAAAAGCGATGTATAGCGAAAAAACGAGCAAAAAATGGTGCGAAAATTTACAAAAATTGCAAAAAAGATACAAAAAACAAATGTGTTTTGAGCAAAGATGAACGCTTTTTGTGCAACTTTTTTTCAGGTACCTGCGCTTTTGATCGATCAAATGCGCAG
>JAFGRL010000096.1 GCA_016935195.1 Sedimentisphaerales bacterium | reverse complement strand
GGATTTTCGCAGTCATAAATGCTTTCCATCAGCATAGCCCGCAGCAAAGGGTCATCACTGTCGAAAGCTTTTACTATCTGAGCATAATGCTCCGGGCCCATCCTGCTGAGTGCAACTATACTGGCTCTTCTGACCGACCAGCTTGGCAGGTTGCTGAATCCCTTTGTGATAGCAGCTACGCTGTCAGGGCTGTTTATCTTGCCGAGGGCATCTATTACCAGTGCCTTAACAGTGCTTTCGGTTTCCTCAACAGCCCTTTTCTCCAGTGCCGCCACGCCGGGCTGTATCTGGAGTTCTCCAATGACCCTGGCAGCTTGACGTCTTACCATAGGGTTGGTGTGCGTCAATAAAGCAGTAATCTTCTCCACAGGGACATCCAGTTGTCTCTGGCGAATCTGGCGAACAACACTCAATACAGCAAGAGGATCGTCGCTTGCCAAATCTGAGACAGGACACTTCTCAGCATAGCCGTCCTCGTTCTTTGAGCTGGCGTAAGCCAGGCGCCTGACACCTTCGCTATAAAGATACTGCATGGATTCCGGAAATTCACCGGACACAACGGTTACCTTTACAGGAGTATTTTTTGTAACCTTAAGAATTTCCTGGACAGCAGTGTACCTCTTTTCGGCAGGTACGCCGCCCCAGACGTGCAGCTCATCCACAAGTCCTTCGGCTACCCAGGTTCGCCAGTCCCATTTCACGTGGCCCTGGTGCAGGATATCGAATCTCATCCATCTCATCGGCCATTCGAGGTTCACAGGATTCAGTACCATTGCCAGCTTCTTGTTGTATTTTTTAAAGAGAGGTTTGAGGTCTCGAAGGAACTGGGTTATATACTCTCCGCGAATTTCGTAGTACTTATCAAGGTCGAATGGTTCGGTTCTCGGGTCCACTCCGTATTGCTTCTTGTACTGCCTGCAGGCTATATCACTATAGATATACTCATCGGTGAAGTGGACTGCCTGATGCTCCAGGTAGTTGTAGATAAAAAGGCCATCGTATCTGCTGAAAGGCCCTTTGAACATCTCTTCCATCCTGCGGACATATTCTTTTCGCACCTCAGGATAGCCGTACTCAATAATACCGGTCTGGAAGGTTATCCCTGCCCTGTCCCACAGGCAGTATTCAGGATGTTCAATTAGCCAGGGGTCGTATGAATGGAACGGGCCTATTCCCCATCCGGCATCCGTCGAGGCCCGGCCGCCGTAATCGAATAGGTGGAAGATGCCCCAGAATTTCATCCCCCTGGCTCTGGCAGCCTTTTCAGCAAACTCTGTAGTTCGATTTTCCCTGTTGGTCTTTACCCAGTCATTTGTAGCGTCGGTGTAATACGAGAAAGGTCTTTCCTTATCCCACTTTGCCACCCACTCGATATTTGCATCCCGCCAGAGGATTCGCTCTACATTATAACGCTTTTGAATGATATCGAAGGCAGCATTTATCATCGCCTCGGAGTCCATAGGCATCCATTTGTACTCAAAGAGCGCATCGCCCGTACTGTACCACATACTTACGGGGTACTCCGGCCGGGAAAATGTCCTCCCCTTCGGCTGAGCATTCAGGCAGCTCGAAGCCATCACCAGCATAATCAAAATGGCATACGATAACTTACACAGATTTGATGTACGATTCATTTTGAGCCCTTCCTTAAAAATAAATATCTTTCGGTTAACCGGTAAAGCTGAGCATTTCAACGGAATACCAACATAATCGCGGCGGAGGTAAACCAGGTCGCAAACTACTAATCCAACACAGCAGGAGGACAGGCCTGCCGGTCAGACCTTCCAGGGTAATACTTGTACTGCTTCTCCATTACATTTCTTTCTACCGGGTGCCACTGCTGATCATTGCGGAGAAAGAGGACTTTCCATGTGAGTTTTGCCAACTCCGTGTTCTTGCCGTTCAAAATATCTATCAGCGCATTCTTGCCTTTCGTACCAAAGCCGTCTCTTATGGCATCGCCTATCGGCCGCCAACCCCAGTCTTTGTCAGTTCTTTTGCTCCCGGGTCCAAACTCCTGATATTTCACCATCAGCTTGTCAAACACCCGCTGCCTCAGCTCGTCGGAAGCTTTCGGCAGCATAATTTTCAAGGACGTCGCAGCGCGGTTCTGGACATAGTCTGACTTGTCATCCAACACCTTCAGGAGGGCATCGACCGCCTCTTGGCAGGGATAGACCGACAGGGAGAAGACCGCCTCCCATCTTACCTGCTCGTCAGAATCATTCAAACCCTTGAGAATAGTGGGGAGCATCTCTCGCACGGTCTCTCGCTGGTGGAAGCTCTCCATCAGGACGGCCCGGAATACAGAGGACTGGTTGTCCAGCGCCTTCGCGAGGTCGGGATACCGCTCTGGCCCCATCGCCGCCAGGGCTCCCCGGGCAGCTATCCGCACCGGCCACCGAGGCATTGTGATGTACGCCTGCGCAATCGCCTGCACGGAATTCGGGCCATTCACCTTTCCTAAGGCGTCTATCATCATCGCCCGCACGCTCTCCTCAGGATCGGCGACAACCGCTTGCTCCAGCGAGGGGACGCCCGCCTGGAGCTTGAGAGTCCCGATGGTGTTCGCCGCCTGCCGCCTCACGAACGGATGAGGATGCCTGAGTAGGGCGGCGATTTTCTCCGTCGGGAGGTCCAACTCCTTCTTGCGGGCCTGAGTCAGCACATTCAGTACGGCATCCGGGTCCGCGCTGTCTATATCTGACACCGGACGCTTCTCCATACCCCCTTCCTCATTATGTGAATCCGTCGTGATCAACCGTTGCACGCCCTCTGCGTAGAGATACTGCGCCGACGCGGGAAATTCCTGCGAGTAGAAGACCGTGACCTGCACCGGGGTGCCTTTCGTGACCTTTAGTACCTCTTGCACGTTTTCAATCTTCTTCTTAGGGCTTACCCCACCCCAGACGTGGAGCTCATCCACGAGGCCCTCCTTCACCCAGGTGCGCCAGTCCATTTTCACCCGCCCCTGATGGAGAATATCGGACCCTCCGCCAATCCAACATTGCGGCAGATCGAGTTTGTCGGAGTTGAGGACGATGGCCAGCTTCTTACCGTATTTCTTGAAGAGTGGCCGAAGCTCCCGCAGATACTGCGTAATGTACTCCCCGCGGATGGCGTAGTACTTCTCGAGGTCGAATGGTTCCTTCCTGGGGTCGACGCCATACATCTTCTTGTACTGATCACAGGCTATGTCGCTGTAGATGAACTCATCGGTGTAGTGGGCCACTGTATTCTCCATGTATGTATACACAAAGAGGCCGTCGTACTTCTTGAAGGGACCTTTGAACATCTCCTCCATGCGGCGAAGGTACTCCTTGCGCACCTGAGGATAGCCATACTCGATCATGCCCGTCATAAAGGTGATGTGCGCCCGGTCCCACACGCAGTATTCAGGGTACTGGATGAGCCAGGGATCGTATGTATGCCACTGACCGATTCCCGCTCCGGCATCAGTCTCCGCCTTTCCGCCATAATCGAACATATGGAAGATTCCCCAAAACTTCATCCCCCTCTGCTTCGCCGCCAAAGCCGCCAGCTCCGGAGCGCGGCTCGTCCTGGCGATGTTAATCCACTCCACAACGGAATCGCCGTAGAAGGAACGGTCTCTGGGCTTATCCCATTTGGCGACCCACTCTATGTTTGCATCTCTCCAAAGGATGCGGTCCACGTTGTACCGGCTCTGAAGGATATCAAAGGCGGCGTTGACCGTTGCCTCGGAGTCCATAGGCATCCATTTGTACTCAAAGAGCGCATCTCCCGTGCTGTACCACATGCTTACCGGGTACTCCGGCCGGGCGAATGTCCTGTCCTTATGCTGAGCATTCAGGCAGCTCGAAGCCATCACCAGCATAATGAAAATGCCATACGATAACTTACACAGATTTGATGCGCGATTCATTTTGAAGTCTTTCTTTTACAAAAAATGGTTACTATTTGAACGAAGCACATTTTAACAGTGCATTCCGCCGTCCATCAGGATATTTTCACCATCGACATAAGCCGATGCTTGCGAAGCTAAGAAGACGACAACACCCTTGATATCATCCGGCAGAGCCATTCTTCCTACGGGCACCTTCTTGGTATAATTCTGTAAAAACCTCTCCGGCTGAATCTCCGGCGCGAGCAGGCCTCCTGGACTTACGGAATTTACGCGAATCTTTTTGTCGCCAAGTACTCTTGCAAGGTATCGGGTCAGGGTAAACATTCCGCCTTTGTGGAAGAAGTAATCCGGCGACGGCGTTCCCAGATCTGTACCTTCGTAGTTGGACAAATCCGGGCCGAACATACCCATCATAGAACAGATATTTACAATGGAGCCACCACCTCTTTTTGCGATAAGCTCAGCCATCTCACGGGTAATGTCCACCATTCCGGTGGCATTTATGCGCATAGACTCGGCAAATTGATCCATAGACGCATCGTAACCTTTCATTGGTCGGGCCACGGCATTGTTAACGAATACATCCAGACCACTAAAATCCTTTTCAATTTCATCTTTGAGTTTCAAGACTGATTCGTGGTCGGCCTGATCCACATATTTGACGTGGACGTCGTAACCCTTTTCCTTGAATGCGGCGGCAACTTTTTTGGCGTCATCAACGAATGGTGAAGCCGTTATAGCTGTCGCATCAGCTTCCAGCAGGCCTTCCAATATACACCGTCCGTAACGTCCTTCTCCGCCGGTTATTAAAACCACCTTATCCTTTAGGCTTAATAAATCTTTGACATTCATCGCAAGACCCTTTCTATAAGCGTTTATACCTTTTTTTACATTGGTATTTGTAACGGCTGCTAAAACGTACATCTATCAGATTTTGATTTTTTCAAAGGCAGCAACGATTTCCTTGAAATAATTCGAGAGCGCAACGACGTCGGCACCTGCACTTATAAACTGATAGCCCATATCAACCAGTTCCTGTAAATTGGCAGGGCCGCCAACGGTACCGGCGAATTTGCCGTTGTCGCGAGCTGCCTTTGCAACTTTTTTTCTGGCCTCTGCAATCAAAGGATGGTCCCATTGGCCTGGCGCACCAATACCTTGACTGAAATCGCCCGGACCAAAGAGTATCATATCAATACCTTCAACTTTAGCTATCTCATCCAGCTCATCCAGCGGCTCAGGGTCCTCTATCTGAACAACCACGAAACGCTCTTTGTTTGCAGTCTCTATGTATTCATTGAAATCAATCATACAATATGCACCATCGGCATTGCCGCCATCGGCAGGTCTTCGGCCTACAGGATGAAATTTTGTCTGCCACACGATTTTTTTTGCCTCTTCCAGGCTCATCAGGTGAGGAACCATAATTCCGGCTGCATCTAATTCGAGAGGTTTTATAAAGTCGCTGTAGGAACCTTTTGAAACGCGGACCAGGGTATCGACATCATAAATCTTCGCCGAGCGAATTTGGTTTTCCACTACCACCCAGTCGTTGGGAACGTGCTCCATATCCGGCCAAACACAGTCGAAGCCACACATCGCAGCTATCTCTGTTGCACGAGGGTCGGCAAGGTTAATTTTTATGCAACTGGCAATTTGACCAGCTCGAAGTTTCCTTAAGACTCTGCTTTTTCGCATGTGCATTATCACAATCTCCTAAAAAATAATGACTCCAAAAAATTAGTAACAGCCGTATTTATCAACAAGCTCCGGCAACATCTGGATTCTATGGTAAGGCGCATCGGTCGGCACCTGGTCGCCGGCAGCTAATATGAGGCGAGAACTGCTGTGTCTTGTATCAAGCCAGCTTTTAACCGTTTCGATGAACTCTTCATCGGTGCCGATACTTCCAAAAACCGTTGCTGGTATCCCGCCGGAAAGGATTAGGTCAGGCCCGGCCTCTTGACGCGCCTGCTGAGGTGTTAGGGAGAACATCGGCGCGGGTGTGCAGGCATCGATGCAGTCTACTCCACAGTCACCGAGAAGTTTCAAGAAGCCTCTCATTTCACCATCAACGTGGACTGCCAGGTATTTGCCTTTGTTGTGGATTCTCTTGACTAACTCAATGTAATAATCCCGTGTGTATCTGTTGAAAAGTTCTGCAGTTTGAACATTGCTGTCGTGATTATCGCCTACTATCAAAACCTCAAAAGGCATATCTATTATCTCATCCAGCAAACGAAGATTTGATTCATTTATGGCATCAACAAATCGCTGCACTTCATCGGGGTGGTCATAGACGGCCAGAATCGTATTCTCCACACCCATATAACGAGATATGAGAAATCCAAATCCAGAGTAAGCCAAAAAGGTATAAATAAAGCCAAGCTGCCCTGCGGCTTGCTGCCAGGCCTTATAAAGTTCAGAGCGAGGACGGCATTTTCTTCTTTGCATAGCATAGGCAACAATAGCCATGTCCTCGATATTTTCTATCATATGTTTTCTGATGTTGTAAGAATAACTTTCCTTGCTGAAAACACGTTCTTCACGAACTGTTCCCAATGGTGTTGTGATTTCGTTGTGAAAGATGCCATTATCATCTGTCCAGGCCTTGCCGGTTACAGCTTCATCCTCATAATAGATGTCGTAATGGCTGCCGGTTTCAATGTAAATTACAGCACCGACTTTTTTATGCAGATCAATAAGGCTCTGTTCTACCTTCTTGAAGCCGGCCAAATCGAAAAAGACGTTGTAATTTTTTTTATACCAATGCGACAAATCCAGCATAAGAGGGACCTTGTCAGGGGTTTTGCCCTGGTAGACAGCTTTGACACGTTCCCTGGGTGTCATACCAATCCTTTCACAGTGAAATCGACTTGCCTTGATTCTCGAGGCTTTGCTGTGCCCCGATAAGGGTACGGATAATATTCTCGGTTTTTGCAAAATCCAAACGTGGTTTGCCTGCCTGAACAGACCTTATGAATTCATTCAAATTGTCGCGGAACATTGCATAGTAGTTTTTATATTCTATCAGCCGCCAATCGTTCTGGCCAAATACAGATACCTGGAATGTTGGTGTAATGTCATAAAACAGATGCACGGTAGCTACCAGGCCGGTCTCAAACTCGACGTAAACAATATCCTTGTGTGATTTACTGATATGCTTGACGACCGCAGCTTTGGGGTCGTCCATCAGTGCGAACAGACCCTCCAGCATATGTACACCATATTTTATCCAGTCCTTTTTCCCAACGGCAGTTACAAGCTCTATTGGGCCGAGCGAATCAAATTCTGTTTTTACGGCCCTATTCTCAGTCGCGTACCGCATAGATGAACACGACATCAGGAATTTGCCTGCTTTGACCTGCTGGTTAAAGTAATCCAAATCCTTTTTGGTAATTGCCAAAGGCTTGTCAATAAATATCGGAACGCCAGCGTCGAGAAAAGGCTTTGCCATAACAACGTGATTTTCAGGGTCGTCTCTGGCCAGCAGAATTGCGTCAACATTACCAATCATATCTTCGGCGTTATCGACGACGTTTTCTATCATACTGCCGGCAGCGATATCCTCAGATATCTTGCGTTCCTGCGTCCAGACGTGAGTAACCTTAGCACCGTCGATACCGAGAGTGTCTTGATTGGCCGAAAGATATACCGATATGGCACCATAACCATATCGGCCTATTGGCTCTGGATTATATCCGCCATTGACAATAGCAGACCATGAAAAAGGGTGTCCGTTACCCTCGCTCATTCCCATAACTCCAAGTCTAATCATTTTTAACTCCTCTTAAAAGTGTTCCTTTAATAAAATGGTTTTGCCGCCTTTGTCAAGGCTTTCCTGGCCGGCAATCAAAGTACTGATGACATTTCTGGTTTTTTCAAAGTCGAGACGAGATTTGCCCTGCTCGAATGAGCGAATCGCCTCGACGAGTGTGCTTCTAAACGAAGTATAGGCACCGCCATGAACGACTTGTAAGTTGCCTTTTTGGCCATAGACATTCAGCTCTCCGCCTGGAGCAATATCCATAAAAACATGCACCGTGGCTAAAATGCCATTTTCGAATTCGATATAGGCGATATCTTTTCCGCTCTTGGTTATATGCTTTACCGCCACTGCCTTTGGGTCGCCAAGCAGAGAAAACATTCCTTCGAGGTAATGTATGGCGTATTTTCGCCAGTCCTTTTTGCCGACGACTACCACTAATTCAATTTTTCCAACTGAGTCGAGCTGTACCCTTGCCGACTGATTGCCCGGTGAATATCTCATTGAAGAGCAGGACATTAAAAATTTGCCCTTAGCATGCTGCTTAGAAAAGTAATCCAAATCCTCCCAGGTTATCGCCAAAGGTTTGTCAATAAATAGCGGGACATCAGCATCAAGAAAGGGCCTGGCCATTGCAACATGGTTTTCCGGGTCATCACGGGCAAGTAATACCCCATCAACTTTTCCAATCATGTCTTCGAGATTGTCAACAACATTATCAATCATACTTGCTGCAGCGATATGCTCGGATATTTTGCGGTCCTGAGTCCAAATATGTGTTACTTTTGCCCCATCAATGCCCAGGGTATCGCGATTGGCCGCCAGGTACTGCGATATCCCGATATAATTGTACATCTGAATTGCCTGGTCTATCAGAGCGGCTTTATAATCACCATTTATAATGGCCGACCACGAGTATGGGTGTCCGTTACCCTTGCTCATTCCAATGATACCGATATTTAACATCTTATTTTCCTTTCCAATATTAAAAATATGGGTTATTAGGGATTGAGTTACCAGACCGTCCAGCCGCCATCGACCACAATGTTTTGGCCGGTAATGTAGCTCGAAGCATCAGATGCCAAAAAAACTACAGCACCTTTTAATTCCCACGGCTGGCCGATTCTGCCAATGGGGACTTTTTTTCTGAGTCGATCCAGAAGTTCTGAGAACTTTGGGTTCTCATCGTACATTTTCTTTTTACTGTTGGGAAATGGTCCCGGGCTTATGCAGTTGACTTTGATATTGTCTTTGGCCCAAAAAATCGCCATATAACGAGTCATATGGATAACGGCTGCCTTGTCAGCCGAGTAAGTAATTGCGTTAGGAGCGGTTAACCCTTCATAAGCCTCTGGATAGCTGGTAACGATGCCATACATACTGCCAATGTTTATTATCGAGCCAGCACCTGTTTTTCGCATATGTTTTACTGCCTGCTGGCTGGCTATGGCGTAGGAGCTGGAGTTGCGATAGGCTTTTCCCAGATGTTCAAAGGTTACTTCGTCCAGTTCAGCCGGTGCCGGGTCAACAGCACAATTAACAAGAATATCGAGCCTGCCGGAATCAGAAGCAATTTTATCGATAGAGTCACGCAGAGATTTATCCTGCATAACATCGCAGTTGATGCCATCCACAGATAAACCATTATCTTTGAATTTTTGGACAACGTCCTGTAGGGCAGATTCATTCGAATCAAAAATAACTACCTTAGCTCCTGCCTGAGCCAGAGCCTCGGTCATTGCAGTTCCCAGCCAGCCGGCACCTCCTGTTATAATTGCTATCTTTTCGCTTAGATCAAACAGTTTCTTTATGTGAAAATCCATATTCCCAATTTCCCTATTTCATTTTATTCTTTCAAATCCGTCAGATTAGCCAACCATTACGGTCCCACTTAACCAAATCGAGAAAACCCGGCTCAGGATAAGCAAGCTCTTTTGCCCAAGCCAGTTTACGCTCTGTTAGATACTTTCCATTAGCTACTTCAAGGGCTTTCTGGAGATATTCTGGACGGTCGATTCCGAGCAGCACTGATGAGACATCCTTGTGTGAGAGCACGAACTTTGTAGCAAGGTCAGACAGTGCAGCTACATCGTCGCTAAGCAGCTCATTGTATAGCTGGCGATGCTGCTCGACGGCCTTTAATTCGGGACGCATATTTCGTCCCCTGTCGGTTAGAATCCCCCGCATTAACACCGACCGGACAACTATACCGACTCCCTTTTTCTGTGCGTGCGGAAAAAGCTCTGCCTGTTGCTGGTCCATAAGGTTGAATGGCAATTGAATAACATCCCAAAGCCCTGAGTCGATTGCATTTCTCGTTTGCTCAACTGTGTAGGTTGAAACGCCAATCGCTCTTGCCAGGCCTTTGTCTTTGTATTCAGAAAAGACTCTCATGACAGCATCGTTTGTCAATATCGGCACGGTAGCGTTGTGAATCATATAGACATCTATGTAATCGGTCTGAAGTGCATCCAGACTTTGTTTGAGTGAACCGTCGAGAATTTCTCGTAGTTGCCCGTCTGTTGGAGCCTTGTCGCCTTCTACTGGCAAGTGCCCGCACTTGGTACTGATTATCACGTTTTGCCGTTGGCCTTTAAAGGCTGCGCCCAGAATCTGCTCGCTTCTGCCGTATGCATTGGCCGTATCAAAAAAGTTGATGCCTGAATCGAGCGCATCGTGCAGAAGCTTAATTGCCTTCTGCTCCGAAGGCATCTGTGTTTGATTTTTCACGCCGAAGCCGTACGGAATCCCCAGCTCAACCGTACCGAATGAAATCTCCGAAACCTCAAATCCTGTTCTACCCAATATTCTTTTTTTCAAAGTTCAGCCTCCGGTTATGTTAATAAACTTCGTGCCGAAACATTATAGACTAAGCTTTGTCATTTTCAATCGAAAGAAAGGAAAAAAGTGAATGTCAAAAATCAATGTGAAGGTTAAAGGTTAAATGACTTATAGTCTGAGCAATTTATAATTGCTACACTGAAGTGAAAGACATTCCCCCCCACCGCTGACTACCAAGAACGCTAAGTAAATATAAAATTACCTTGTCAGGGTGTTTACATAACCTCAAAGAGCCGGCTGTTGTCCCTTACATTTTCTGAAAAAAAAGGTCTTACTTGCCGGCCAGGCCGAGGTTCTCATTTATACGGTTGTAGATTACTGTTGCTCTTTCTCTGTTGCCAACCGTGCCGATTCTAATGCTAAGTTTCGTCTGTCCCTCTGCCCCCGGTGTTAGCTTAACCGAGATTATTTTGCCGTCTGCGCTTTTGGCGATTATCTTGGCTGAGAAGACATCCTTGGCCTTGTCATAGGGCTCGATTTCCAGTTGCTCAAGAGCCGTAACAGTTGCGTCATAAACACTGGACATATCCTTGCTGACAACCGCATAAAGCTTACCGGCCGAGTAAGCAGCGGTATCTGAACCAACCAGCGACGGTGCACAGCCACAAATGGGCAGTAACATCCCTGCCAAAACAACAATTGTAACAATCCTTTTTGCCAACATTTTCATATCTCCTTAAAAAAATTAGATTTTTAGATATTTTAGTTGCTGTAAACGACCGGTCAACAGTTATTTGCAATTTTCTGGGGCTTTTTGGCAATAAGAAAATAGGTGATGCAGCAGGAGATTTATTGGCACCTGGTGAGTCTGCGGATTGCGCGGTCTTTTTCGTAGGGCTGGATTCGGCTGCGGACGACGGCTTCAGCCATTATCGCGATGGTCTTATCGTAAGTTTTACGGTCAATCGGATAGGGTGTGGCATCCTTGCCGCCGTGGGCGAAGGAATAGCGGGCAGGGTCCTGGTATGAGGGCTGGGCGCCGTAAATCAGCTCGCCGACCAAAGCTAAGGCCCTGATTGTCTTTGGGCCTACGCCCCGAACAGCAAGCAGATTTTCATAATCCCCGGGGCGCATGTCACATAGTTTGTGAAGGATTTTTTTAAGATAAGTACTCTTCGAGAAATCCTCATAAATTACAGGGTGAGTTTTGAACTCGACGTCTTTGAGGTTTAGCAGTGTCATCTGGTGCTCCCTGGTTTTTAGCCTGACCATTTTGCTAAGATTAGACGAATGCCTGGAGATAATTTGAATATCGTTCATAAGCGGGTTGTACCCTGATGAGATAAGTTCGACACTGATATCCCGTGAAGCTTCACTTGCGCATGCGGTAAGGTTCAGGGAAGACTTGCGTTTAGCTGAGCTGATTATGCCGGTGTGAGGCTCGCAGACAAGGTCTTGAATATTTTCAGAAAACCAGTGATACCTACGGGCTGAGACATTTGCCGGATTCATCCCCTGCTGAACAACTGCCCAACTACCTTTTCTCGAGAAGAAAAAGCTGTGGTGATAAATCTGGTAGCCATCCTGAATGAGGGAGCTGTCAACCTTGGCGGCCATACGCGAATTATAAACAAGATTATTTGCAGATTTATCAGCAAGGCTTAATCTGTCCGCCCAGGTGATGATTTCATCCGGCGTTTTGCGTGAGGTTTTGCCTTTTCCGCCGCAGATGAATATGCCGAGCTCTTGTTCCCGGCCGCGAATTGCTTCTTTAAGCGCTGCGGTCAGTATTGTCGTCAGTCCCGACGCATTCCAGTCGAACGCCAGAACAGTTCCTAATGATTGAAACCAAACAGGGTCTGCTATCCTTCGGATAAATTCATCGGGACCGAATTCTGCAATGAGGACTCTGGTCATTTCTCTGCCAAGCCTGACCATTTTTTCGAAGAGCCATCTTGGGCAGGTGCCGGTATCGAGGGTGAATGTAGCAATTCCCCTTTTCATCATTTAAAGTTTATTCCTTTGGTGTTGATAAGTCAACTCTGCAGGAATCAATCCGAAACAGGTATGAACATATCTCCCGGCTTGATGCGCCTGCCATTGACGAAATCTGTGAATTTCATAAGGTTACTGCCGGCAGGTTTGATTTCGATTATTTCCAGTGCTCCCGTACCACAGACCACATTGAGGTTTTCATCAAGGCTGCCCGGCGAAAGAGCAGAGTCAGGCGAGGATTTTACTGCAGCGGCGCGAGCAATTACTATCCTTTCCTGTCTGGCAGTTTGTTTTGAAACATAAATTGCCGAGGCCCCAGGCCAGGGCCAGAAGCCACGAATTTTATGGTCTAATGAGTCGGCGGATTCATTAAAGTCCAAAAAACCATCGGATTTCTTTAACTTCGGTGCCAAAGTCGATTTGGAATCATCCTGAGCAGTATAAATGGCGCCGCCTCGGGCAATTTGTCCGAGGGTATTAAGCAGCAGCGGTACGGCAATTACCGCTAATCTGTCGTGAAGCTCACCTGCTGTTTCACCAGCGAATATCTCGGCCTTTGCCTGGGCAATGATATCTCCTGCATCCATTTTCTCGGTTATCTTTATTATACTGACTCCGGTGTGGGTTTCGCCGTTGATAATTGCCCAGTTAATAGGTGCAGCGCCTCGGTACTTCGGCAGCAGGGAGGCGTGAACGTTGATGGCACCTTTTGGTGCCAAATTTAATAGTCGGCTGCCGATTTTCTGGCCGAATGCAATTACTATTAGTATATCAGGCTCAACTGCCGCAATCTCCTCAACAACACCGGCATCATTAACATCCGGCACTTCGATAAGCTTGATATGATGACCTTTGGCCCATTGGGCAGCCGGTGTCAATGTGGCTTTTCTGCCGCGACCGGCCTGCTTAGCCGGCTGGGTGACAATTAACTCAACATTATGCTCAGAACCAATCAGCCCTTCAAGGCAGTCGATACCAAACCGGCCGCTACCTAAAAAAGTAAGCTTCATAACTTCCTGTTCCTTCCCTTTGTCAGTTTTCGAAGTGTGTTGCCGTTGCTTATCTTATCTATTATACTCAACAGTTTTAACTGCCTTATTATCAATCAGGGAAGTATAAATCCACAAGTGAGCGGTTTACGCCTGGTGCACCAAATAGCGGGAGGTTTCTGGCTGTCATTGCATTACTTAATACAGCGACTTCATCTTGGCTTAGTTCCTTAATCTGGCCTGTCTGTAAGGCAATCAGCACCGACTTAGCTGTTATTTCGAGCAACTCAACCATATATACCGTATGTTTAATATCTCTTCTGCTCATTGTTATCAGGCCGTGATTTTCCATAATAAAAGAATCATATCTGGGCAGATACGGCGAAAATTGTTGCGCTAACTTTTCAGTAAGCGGTTCGGCATAAGGCACTACTGGAACTGGTCCAATCTCGGTAACCATCTCAGGAAATAAAGGTCGCTGGAGCCAATTTTTGCCTTTGTGGATAGCCAGAGCACAGGCATACGGCGGGTGACAATGAATGACCGAAACTACGTCCGGC
Organism: Sedimentisphaerales bacterium; assembly: GCA_016935195.1. Taxonomy (GTDB): domain Bacteria; phylum Planctomycetota; class Phycisphaerae; order Sedimentisphaerales; family Anaerobacaceae; genus JAFGRL01. The sequence continues at coordinate 17,875 of JAFGRL010000096.1, read as the reverse complement.
CTTTCATTGAAGAACTTCAGGTACATCGGCAACTCACCGGTAGCTCTGCGCTTGCCATCAATCGGGTAACCCTTTCGGTTTACAAAAACCAAATCTTCCGCTTCGATGTCACCTTTGTGCATCTGGGTAGGAGTAATAAGAAAAAGATTGTCATCCAGCTTCCAGGCCAAGTTACCGCCATAAGCGGCAACGTACATATTTCCCGCAAGCCTGCGGCAGACCTCTATAAACATATCAGTTTGACGTTTGTACTTATCGACTAACCTCATACCTATTGCTTCCCTTTCCAATTTTTATTAAATCACCTTGTCAATCCAGGCACCTGCTATTACTCGATTGTTTATCCCCTGCCGGATATAAAAGACCGCTAACTGGCCGGGCGTTATGGCAAGAGTCGGGGCATCAAATTCCACTTCTACGCTGCTGCCTTGGGGATAAACAATAGCTGCGCTGCCATTGTCATTATATCTTATTTTAACTGTCGCCTGGAAAGGCTCGTTAGGTTCAGTTCCCAGCCAGTTTATATCTTTGGCGATGAATCTTTTGTGCATAACTTCCTCTTTTGGGCCAAGTGTAACTGTATTGGTATCAGGTTCAATTTCAGAGACATAATAAGGCTCCCCCATAGCAATGCCAAGGCCACGTCTTTGGCCGATGGTAAAGTTATATATTCCATTGTGCTGACCTAAAACGACCCCCCTGCTATCAATTACATTGCCTCTGTGGGTATATTCAGGATATTTACGTTCCAGTACAGAAGTATAATCTTTCCCGCCCAGAAAACATATTTCCTGGGAATCCTCGCTGATGATGTCTTGTAAACCTATTCTATAAGCCATTTTACGCACATCTTTTTTGGAATACTGACCCATAGGCAGCAGCACATAAGGCAAAATGTCTCTGTCAATCATTGCCAGAGCATAGGACTGGTCTTTTGAGGAATCGGCCGCAGCATACAGGCCGAACCGGCCGTCATACTTGAGAATCCTTGCGTAATGGCCCGTTGCCAAAAAATCCGCTCCTTTGCTGTTCGCAAAACTCCACAGACGGCCGAACTTTATCTTTTTATTGCAGAGCACACAGGGATTTGGCGTCCTGCCATGCCTGTATTCGTCGCAAAGATAGTCAAGTATCTGCTCAAATTCCGTGCGAAGGTCAAGTGTATAAAGTTTGAGGCCTAACTTTTTTGCAATCCCCTGCGCGCTTATCTGAGAGGTTTCAGAGTCCTCAGAGGTAATCATAAACAAACCGCTACAATCATAGCCTTGCTCGCACAGCAACGCGGCAGTTACAGAGCTGTCAACACCGCCACTTAGTGCAACAAAAACTTTTTTGTCTTTAGTGGTCATTTTTTTCAATCCACAACATTATCTTTTCTTTCGAGACACGAGCTACGGATCACAAATTCAATCCTGAGGGTAAATGATTATCCTGTCGTGGATGACGGTGACCAAATCCGCCTTGCCGTCACCGGTAACGTCAGCAACCTTTAGCTCCCGCGGCTCAACTGTAGCTTTACCGCCGCTGCTGCGGTCTCGATAGCTCTTCTGCTCAAAAACCTTGAACCTCATTGCAGGAACTGGTGATAATTCTGAGTCGAGGGCAAGTATTTCGATATGATTGCGCTTGTACTCAACCATTATCAAATCAGGCAATTTATCGGAGTTGATGTCACCAACAGTGAGATTTCCGTACACGCCGTCCTTTATCTTGGTCTCGTAGCCGATTTGCTTCTCAAGCCGCTGTGCTATTTCACTACCAGCCGAAGGAGCTGTCATAAGCGCAAATTTATCGCCATCAAACAGCAGTACACTGCTGACATCTGAGCCTATAAGTGGTTTATACAGAACCTTTAGATGTTTGACTACATTCCATTTTCCAACATCGAATTCCCGTTCGAATCTGTATGTTCGGTCTTTATCTGCCTTTAGGACCTGTAGTTGCCCTTTTGGAGCGTCCAACAAAATAATTTCAGGCTCTGCGTTGTCGTTATTGTTGATAATATCGAAGACTCCAACGACAGATATTTTATTCTCTGTGCTCCTGGCATTGTACTGATCGATTACCGTCCACTTCTGGCCATCAGCAAAAACCAGACTTCTGGCAAAATTATTTTGAGCAATCAGAAGCTCCGAACCCGCTTTGTCATCCACATCGGCAACTGCAATCGAGTGCAGGGCCGCATCTTTTATCAAAGATGCCTGAGATTTTGGCGAATCCACTAACTCGAACTGGTCTTTATAAGCCTGGCGTATCAGTATAGGCGGCTCAAGAGGGATAAAAACCAGAATATCGGGCAAACCATCCTGGTCAACATCAACTACACGCAGACCCTGAGGATTTGACAGGAGCTTCTTAAGCTCCAATGCAAGTTCTGGGGGTTCCTCTGCAACATTGGTCAGCTCATCTGCACCAACATTGTATATTACTCTAAGCGTTCTTACATCATTGGTATCTCTTGCAACATATATGCAGTCAATGTTTCCATCGCAGTCAACGTCTGCAAGCTCCATGGCGACCGGTTCACCATAAACTTCTATAGGCTCTGGAAAGGTCAGCCTGTTGTTTTCTAACCTGCTTATACCAATTAATTTTTCCTTGATACTTAACAGGCCTATTTCATCCCTGCCGTCCTGGTCAATATCTGTAACCGCCAGGCCTTCGATATCTGACAGTGCCGGGAAACGGACAGGTTCGGCCAAGCCAAGCTCCGCTACCTGTTTGTAAAGTATGAGCTCGGCCGCTGCCGGATCACTTATTACGATATCAGTTAAGCCGTCAGCATCAAAATCGCCAGTAACAAGGTCGCGTTTTGTCTGTCCCTCGCCTGATACAAGAGGATAAAACTGAATTGGCCAGTCTGCATCTTCCTTACCCTTGGTGACCAATTTATAGCTTATCAGTCGCCCGCTTCTGTTGTCAACCGTAAGGATCTCATCGCCGGGCTTGTTATCTATATCGCAGAGCTCCAGAGCATACGGCTGCTCAATATCAAAGTGCATCTCCGGACCCAAATGACCTGTCTGCATACCAAACCTGACGCGCATAGGCTTATCGTCATCACTGGTTATAACTACCAGGTCAGCAATTTTATCGCCGTTCAAATCGCCAACTTCAATACCCAATATCCTATCGCTGCCGCACGGATACTTTGCCGGCTCATCCAGCGAACCATCCTGCTTTTGCAGAATGACATAGACTGTGGTCTTTCCGGCCAGAACAAGGTCATCTAAGCCATCATTATCTAAGTCCGCACATACAAGCGCCCCTGCCCTGGTAAGACCATCATCAATTTTTATCCTCTTTTTCATCTGCCAGTTCAGTTTTTTTGGACTATTGGGCTCAATTTCACTGATTTTCTCCTGCTCGGTGCTGTCGTCGCCGGCTTTTTGAAGAATTACATATAATCCCTTCGGATTGCCATAGTAGGCCAAATCCATCATTCCGTCGGAATTCAGATCACCGCAGACGAGACTGTAAATCATCTCTGTGACAGCAAGGTGCTGCCTGTCAAAGCGTGTGAGCGGGACAATCGTATTAATATCAACATCATTGGGATCTACTTCCACCTCCTGCTGGCCAGGTCCAAATTCCTGTTTTTGAACCAACAGCTCAATCTTGGCCTTGCTATTATTGACAATGGCAATATCAAGCAAACCATCTCCGTTAAAATCAGCCACTCTCAGGTTGCTTATATTCCAGTCCAGCTTGATTATTTCCATTTCATTAAAGCCATAATAGGCCGAGAGGTCGTTATGGTCTGCCTGAGCGCCGAGCAGACAAACCGCGGAAGCCAAAACGTTCGTCAAAAAAACTAACGCGCTTGTTTTTCTTATCTGTGCCATTATACTGCCTCCATTAAAACACACAGCAAGTACCAATATTATATGTTTACACACATTTGTAAAGATAGTTGTCAGCTGTCAGTTATCAGTTGTCAGTTATTGACTGTCGGCTGGCAACTGAACCCTGAACCCTGAACCCTGACCCCTGGTACTTACACTTACTGCAGTTTGTCTTTGACTGCTTCAAGCAGGTCGTTGCTGACCTGGCCGCCTAACTGCTCAGCGAGCTTTATGTGCTGCCACGCCTGCTCATACTTTTTCAGCTTATACAGTACAAATCCCAATCCTGCGTGTGCATCTGCCATTTTTGCATCAAGCTCAATAGCCTGATTATATTCAGCTTCTGCCAACTTATAATCGCCCTTGTTGGAATAAGCTGCTCCAAGATTATAGTGAATGGAAGCATCGTCCGGATTTATCGCAACAGCTTTTTTGTACTGTTCTATGGCTGAGGTATACTTCTTTTGTGCAAAATAGGCATTTCCCAAATTCATTAAAGCCACAACCATATCCGGCTTTATCACCAGTGCCTTTTGATAAGCCCGAATCTCTTCTCTGGTCAGGCCTGACTTATTATAACAAACAGCGAGTCCACAATAGGCCTCAGCTGTATCCGGCTCAATCAGCAGCGCCTTTTTATAGTGAAGTTTTGCGCTCTGGCAATCATTCACCTGACTTAAAACATTACCTAACCTCGTGTGCAAATCGGCGTTTCTCGGCTCAATTGAAAGCCCTTGTCTTAATATCCCCCCGGCCTGAAAATACATTTCTTTCTTAAAATAAACAGAAGCAAGATTCTTATATGCATCAACGAAATTTACATCGAGTCTTATCGAATGTTTATAATGGCCGATGGCGTCACTGAGCCAGTTCTTTTCGTTGTAGGCGTTACCGAGATTATTGTGGGTTTTAGCGTCATCGGGATTTATTTCAAGAGCTGCCCTATATTCATATATAGCATCATTTATTCTGCCTTTGGAAAGATAGATATTGCCAAGATTGGTACGGGCCTCGGCCAATAGAGGATTAATCTCAACTGCCATTTCCAAGACTGTTAGTGCCTGTTGGGTGTTACCAACATCACTGTAGCTGTTACCTAAATTGTTAAGAAAGCAGCCGAGTGTTTGAATTTTATTCAAATTTACCATGTAGATCGAATCAGCCTTACCCTGCGGCACTTTGAATTCTTCAATATAATGTTCGTCGTCTGCATAACCGCCTTTGCTGGTTGTCTCAATGTTAAAACGGATATGGCCGTCATCGTATCTGACAAAAAAGTGTCCCGGTACTGCTACTCCATACAAAGCCAGTCCAAGCCGCTCGGCAAGACAAAGGTACAGAACCGAAAGGCTAAGACAATAACCCCTTTTTCTATCGAGAACACTGTGCAGAAACAAATCATTCGGGTCGGTTGCTTCTTTTACGGACCTCAAACCAAGCTCATAAAAAAGATACTCATTTATAACACGAACTGCCCTGTAATCTATCGGCAGATTTTTGTCTTTCAGGCCAGCTCTAATTTCATAGGCTATATCATCCAGTTGTTCCAGATACCTCCGTCCCTGGACTATGTCACTCCACCGCTCGGAAACAATTAACACTGCCGTTGCCAGGTCAACTTCCTGCTCATCCAATCTTAGAACCTGCTGCAGCGACTTGACGTACAGGCCGGACTTATTGTCATTGGCCAAGGGTTCCTGCCGACCAAATAATGCAGCAGTGGCAAAAAGAATATAACCCAGTGGCACTAAACAATTTTTTCTCATAGGTTTTATTAAACAAAAAGTCATTTTAATCAAAAAGACTATTCCGCTGCCGCTTCAATCTCAACCGGCAGGCCTAAGGCCCTGCGCTTAAACAAATCAATCTTCATCCACTTATTGCTCTTGAACCGCCACATATTTGCAATTCCTTCTGCTATAATGCAGGCAGTAGCTGCGATCCACGGCCCGATAGAGCCCATCGCCGGTAAAAACACCACTATGAGCACACCTCCCAGGCCCAATATCACACCAGCACCTACTACTGAGACAACTGCAAGCCAGATTGTATCGCCGGCTCCACGCAATCCTCCGCTATAAATTATGGTAGCGGCGTCGAACACCTGAAATACGGCAGCAAAAATTAAAATTTTAACACCTGCTTCAATCACTTTATCGTCCGATGACCAGAACGCCATTAGGCTACTCCTGAAGAGCAAAAAACAAAGCCCTATCAGTCCCATATATACAAGGCCGGCTTTTAAGCAAATCTCTGTCTGTTTAACTGCAATATCCTTTCTGCGCTGGCCTATGGCCTTGCCTACCGAAGCAGTCAGCGCAGTACTTATTCCCAATACCGGCATAACCGAAACGTTTATGCACGCAAATACTGCACTTGTTGCCGCTAACTGCTCTTTTCCGAATCTTCCTACCAGGCCGAATAAAATTACACCCCAGAAAGCCACATTAACCATCAGTCCCAGCCCGGCTGGAAATCCGACCCGCAGAAGGTCCTTCATCTTGTCAAAATCGATTTGCAGCATCTTTCTGCTGTAAAAATCTCTGTTAATTCTACCTCCTAAAAAAAACACCATCCTTATGCTGGCCCCAACTACCACCCCTGCGAATGTGCCCCAGGCGGCTCCCGCAATTCCCATTGCCGGCAGGCCAAACTTACCAAAAATAAGCACATAATTGGCCAAAACGTTAACAACCTGTGCACATAGTGCCGCATACATCGTGATAATCGGGCGATGAATTCCCATAAAGAACTGACTGCTTGACCAGATGAAAACAGCGATTATCTGAGCATACAGCATAATCCGAAAGTACGTTACTTCCATACCAATAATAGAGGAAGGATGGCCCATCACCCTGAATATCAACGGTGCAAAAGGCCACATAATCACCAGCGACAGCACTGCGTACACCAAACCCATATAAATAACCTGCCAGCAGTAACTGGAGCACTCTTCCCTGCTGCCTCTGCCAAGGCTTTGACTGACAAAGGTATTTACGCTCGTCATAATCCCTATCGCAAAACTGGCAGGCAAAAAACTCACAAACCCTGCAGGCAAAATAGCTGCTAATGCCTCTGTCCCTAAGCGTGAGACCATAAAACGGTCAACAAACTGCATAATTGTAAAAGATATATGCAAGACTATCATAGGAGCCGCCAACTTCAGCATATACTTTAGCGACACCTCTTCAACAACTGCATCCTTGGCATCTTTACCTGTTACGCTGGTAAAATCTTTTGGGGTTACGTTTTTAATTAGTTGCCTGTCGCTCATTACGTTAGTCTTTATGGCCCAAATCAACTTTTTTGTAAAACTGCCCAGATGACAAACCCTGAACCAAAATCCGTTTAACAGTCGAAAACTGCCCCTTTACTATTTCAACGTCCTTTTGCTTAACATTAAGCTGGCTAGCCAAAAATTTCACTAAACACCGATTGGCTTTGCCTTTCTGGCGGGCTGCTGCAACCTTAACTTTTATTGCATCCCCCCATCGCCCGGCCATACAGGTTTTAGAAGCCCCTGCAACAACCTTAACGGAAAAAACCACTCCTCCGTCAATATTTTGAACTATCGGATTGGCCATCAAAGAACGCAGTTGATATTAGAGTATTATTAGACTGTGCAATGACTAATGATTTTCCTTTGCCAGCAGAATTTTATTTTTTATTACTCGATGCTCTCACGAAGGTTTTTGCCGATAGCAAACTGGACATATTTTTCAATCTGCTCGGCAAGCTCGCCTAAAGAGGCAAGCTGGAAATCTTCGTAATGGCCAGGCACAAAGTCACCGTCCAGGGCCTTTTTGAAGATTCTGACCCTTATAACCGAAGGCTCACTGCTGTTTCTGCTGAAATCGCCACTTTTATGTTCGGTAAGCTCCACACGCCAGTCTTCGCTGATAAAAACCAGGCACTTGCCGGTATAAACAGCGGTTGGAAAATAATCAAGTAATAATCTAAGAGTCTCCATCCCTGTTATGCCTCGAGTGAGCCAATCAATTCTTTAATACTCGCAACATTTTTCCTAACGCAGTATTTCTTTATGCCATTGATAATTTCAGCCGCACAGCCCGGCTCAACGAAAGTTGCCGTTCCAACACCAATCGCCGATGCCCCTGCTATAATGAACTCTATCGCGTCGGCTGCTGTCCTGATGCCACCTAATCCTAAAATCGGTACACGCCGGTCCTTTGCAACCTCATTATAAACTTTGTTGACTAAATAAACTGCCATCGGCTTTATTGCAGGACCGGACAAACCGCCGCTGCGATTGGCCAGGACAGGCCTGCGCGTTTCGATATTGATAGCCATTGCCCTAAAGGTATTGACGAGACTAATGGCATCAGCACCTGCTTCAACTGCTGCAAGTGCAATTTCACTGATGTTCGTAACCATCGGGGATAGCTTTACCATCAATATCTTTTCGCCTGCAGATTTCTTAGCTGCTGATGTAATCTCTATTACCTCTGAGACATTGGTACCAAATGCAATACCCCCCTTTTCAACATTCGGACAGCTTATATTCAATTCTATGCCGGCTACTGCATCTTCAGATGCCAGTCTCTCAACCACGGCTGCATATTCGGCGATACTGTCGCCGGCAACATTAACAAAAACCGGCACAGTCAGTTGCTTCAAAACGACAAGCTTCTGCTCGACAAACTTTTCCAGACCAATATTTGCCAGACCTATCGAATTGAGCATGCCGCAGTTGGTTTCAACAACCCTTGGTACATCATTACCTTTCCTCGGCTTAGCTGTTATGCTCTTTGTAATAAAGCCCCCTAATGCGCTTAAATCCATAAAATCCGCTAATTCATCTGCGTACCCACAGGTACCCGAGGCGGTAAAGACAGGATTAGCTAATCTCAATCCTGCAAAATCAACAGAAATATCAGCCGGTTCAGTCATAGGTTAAAAACCACTTCCCTGCCATCAAATACAGGCCCATCCTCACAGCATAACTTGTAAACAGTTTCGTTTGAATCGTCGGTTCTGCATTTAACCGCACAGCTTTGACAAATACCGATTCCACAGGCCATCATTCGCTCCATATTCACCTGGCAGTCAATCCCCCGCTCGGAGGCAATCCGCACCAACTCCGCCAACATCTCTTCTGGGCCACAGCCATAAATGATGGTTTCCTCATATACCATGCGAGTCCTGCCAAGCCATTGCTCGAAACATTCTGTTACAGGCCCCTTATGCCCCAGAGAACCATCATCGGTCGCCACTATCGAGTTAATTCCGTACTTAGCAAATTCTCTAAATGAAAATCCTAAACTTTGGGCAATGTCGTCCAGCCTGCCTTCGAAAGGTAACTCTTTGGCGCTGCGGGCTCCGACAAATGCAACTACTTCCTCCTCGCTGTGTTCTTCAGTGAGAACCTTGGCCAGGTGCTGCAACGGGCCGGCCCCTATCCCGCCGATGACTAACAGGGCTCTTTTTTTGTTATCAGGTATCCTAAAGCCATTGCCTAAAGGGCCAATAATACTGATTAAATCCCCGCCGGATAAAGTTGTCATCCGCAGGCTCGCAGGCCCGACAACCTTATAAAGTATCTCAACTGAGGTCTTCTCAGATTCGCAGACGATATCGCAAAAACTAAAGGGCCTGCGAAGTACGATATTCCGTCTGGCAACATCCCGCAGATTATCTGGTATATCCTCCGGCACCGGAAGGATTGTACGGCTTAAGTCTAACTGGGCAAACTGGCCGGGCCTGGCTGCAGCAAATGCCTCTGCGGCAGTATCGCAGAAATCCAGCTTCAAGCGATAGAATAGCTGCCCGATTTGCCTGTTTGCAGACACAGAGGCCTCAAACGGGCCTTTGTTTGTTTTGCCTGTCTTTGTAAACTCTCTGCTCATAAAATCAGATTTATTTCTTATTGAAGATAGTTCATACCTTTAGACTAAGAAGTATATTAAAATATCCCATTCAGTCAAGTCAATAAACCTCCAACGCAGGGTTTGGGTGTGATAAAAGGCTGACGCCTCAACAAAACCACCTTGTGCTGCAGACTTCCAATCATCTATATGCTATCAAACTTAATTTGATGATTGACAAGAAAAGAGCGATTGTCAATAATTTGACAAAGGCCCGGGTGGCGGAATAGGCAGACGCGCTAGCTTGAGGGGCTAGTGGGAAATTTTCCCGTGCTGGTTCGACTCCAGTCCCGGGCAGTTATTTGCCAAGACTAAGTCAAGCCAAAACTGTTAAAACCACTGAAAAACACCAAAAGTTTAAAATGTAACAAAAGATGGCCTTGTAATCCTAATCGTTTGCCTGTTATAGGCTTAGAAATTATTGTGTAAATTTAGCTTGAACGATAAGTCTTACCTGACTATACTTCTGGCTCTGCTGACGACTGAGGCGGCCGGGAAATCTTGATTATATACTTACTATTATCTTTTGAAGGATAGTGCTTGAGAACAAAATTCAGTTTTGAATTTATCAGGTAATCAAGTGACAAACAAACGCCCAAAAGCATCAAGAAAGAAAGTCAGTTCAACTCGGAGAAAGAAAAAAATGCTGACAGAACAGGATATCGAGCATTTCAAGCAAATGCTTCTAAAAAAGCGAAGAGAAATAATCGGTGACGTAAACGAAATGGAGAACGAATCCCTTAAGAAGTCTCGTTTAGACGCAAGCGGTGATCTTTCGAGCATGCCAATACATATGGCTGATATAGGAACGGATAATTACGAGCAGGAATTCGCCTTAGAACTGATGGATAGCGAAAGGAAGCTGTTCAGAAAAATTGATGATGCACTTCAGCGAATCGAAGATGGCACCTACGGTATTTGTCAAGGCAGCGGCAAGCCCATAGCAAAGACTCGACTTGAAGCTATACCTTGGGCGCGTTACAGCGTTGAATATGCCCAGATGATAGAACAAGGTCATGCACCTGAATAATAAGCTTCTGCTGCCTTCTTAGTGTGAGAAAAGACTGCGAATAAGGGAAATTAAAACCGCTCTTTGGAGCTTACATAGTTGTATTCTGAAAGGAATCTAATATGGCAAATGAACAAAAACCATTCGAATCCTTTGAGAAATTTCCTTTTGCCAGGATTTTCCAAACATTTCGCATAGCTATACAGCCGAACAAGCTGATTATAGCCTTTGCGGCATTGTTTGTGATATGCCTTGCAGGCTGGATTATGGATTTCAGCAAAACCGTTGTCGCCTCTGAAGGCCCACAGGGCCAGGTTACAGAATTGGAAATCTATATCAGCAATCCCACACAGTTCAAAAAATATATCGAGGATTATAAACAAAGCGGTCAGAGGACGGGGGTATTTGCCGTAATGTGGCAGATGGCAGCTACAAAATTTCACGGAGCGCTGAATTCACTTTTTTCTTTTAATATTCCCGGCGTAGCTCAAAATATTGCCGATTACTTCAAAGCAATTCTCTGGGCAGTCAGATATCAATTTATTTACAGCATCATATTACTGGCCATCAACCTGGTTGTAATCTCGATTGCAGGTGGCTGCCTTTGCCGGATGGCAGCCCAACAGGCTGCACGAGGCGAAAAGCCAGGTTTGGGCGAGTCGCTGAAATTCAGTATGAGAAAGTTTACAAGCTTTTTTACGACCCCGCTGACACCGGTGGGAATAATTATAGCACTGGGTCTTTTTATCTTCATTCTGGGGCTGTTGGGTAACATCCCGAGAGCCGGAGAAATAATTGTGGGTGTTTCTATGCCGCTTGCACTTATTGCAGGAGCACTGACAACAGTGGTCGTAATAGGTACTGTGGCCGGCTTTAATCTTATGTTTCCTGCAGTAGCGTATGACGGCTCGGACTGCTTCGACGCCATAAGTCGCTCCTTCAGCTACGTTTATTCAAAGCCATGGCATATGGGCTTTTACACGGCACTGGCATCAATTTACGGGGCAATCTGCTATACTTTTGTCCGATTTTTCGCCTTTTTACTGTTGTGGACAACTCACCTGTTCCTTCGGCTCGGAGTCTGGGTCGAAAACAGCAAAGAAGTCAACAAATTAACATCAATCTGGCCCCCGCCACAATTTATGAAGCTAATCGACTACTCCGCCCTGAACACAACTAACTGGTCGGAATCTATCGCGGGATTTCTGGTATACATATTTGCCTTGGTGATCGTCGGCATGGTCGTGGCTTTTATCATCAGCTTTTATTTTTCCGCAAACACCATAATATACGCACTTATGCGCAACAAGGTCGATAATACAACCACCGAAGACATCTACACCCCTGTTGAAAACAGTGATTTTAAGGCAGCAGCAGAAGCCGCTAAAGAAGATACCAGTCATCCTAAAGCAACTGAAACAGATAAGTCTAAGTTGGAAGAATCAAAGCCGCAATAAACCCAGGAAGATTCGCGATCTTGAGCTTGATTGAAAGGGCGGTTATCTTAAAGCCCTTTCATAGCTAAAAGATGTGGAGCATTGAATTATATGTCTGATGCAAACACGGGGGTAAATTTTGAGAATAAAAACGAAGCATCATATCCTGCCCAAAGCATAACAGGTCTGCTAAAATACCGCAGATCGCTTATTGTATCAGCACACATCATATCTTTTGCCGGTTCACTAATGCTCGCATTTCTTCTGGCAAAGAATATGCAGTTCAGAACTGACTGGTTCATAGGACAATACCTGTTATTGCTGCCGCCAATAATAATAATTAAAACCATGGTCTTTGCCCTTTTCAAGCAGTACCGCGGCTGGTGGCGCTACGTGGGCATAAGTGATCTGATAGGCATTGCTGCAGCCTCATTATTAAGTACATTCGTAATTCTGGGTTTGTGGTTTGCAATGCTCTACACCGACACCATGCGAAGAACCTGGTATTTCCAGCAGTTAACTGAAATCAGCCAGGGTGTGTTTATGGCCGACATGTTCAGCACTATCCTTCTGCTGGGAGGTTTCCGAATGATTGTTCGGCTCTACCATGAAGAGTTTCGCACTGTTGAGGGGGGGCGGCTTAAAAGATTCCTGATAGTCGGCGCCGGCGACGCTGGCGAAGCCCTCCTGCGAGAGATTCACCGAATGCCTGTAGCTCAATACGAAGTAATCGGCTTTATCGACGACGACCCAGTCAAGAAAGGCGCCAATATTCACGGAATAGCAGTACTCGGGAATGTGGAACAGATATCGCAAATCTGCCGAAATCGCAATATTGAAGAAATCGCAATTGCGATACCCTCAGCAACACAAAGACAGTTAAGACGAGTTATTCAGGTATGCGAGGGAACTAAAATCAGATTTAGAACGGTGCCTTCGGTTACTGATATTGCCTCGGGCAGGTACCGCGTCTCGCAGATTAGAGATGTTAACATAAACGATCTGCTTGGAAGACAGGTAGTCGAGCTGGACTTAGATTCAATAGAGGCCTTTGCAAGAGATAAAACAATCCTTGTTACCGGTGCCGGCGGTTCCATAGGCTCGGAGATGTGCAGACAGTTATGTAATTTTAAGCCGGGATTGCTGCTGCTCATCGAGCAGGCCGAAAATCCCTTATTTTACATCGAGAGAGAGCTAAACAAGCTATTCGGCAATACCAGCATAAAGGCTGTAGTGTGCAACATCACTGACAAGGTACGCGTAGAAGAGTTGTTCGACAAATACAGGCCGCAAATCGTAATTCACGCAGCGGCACACAAGCACGTACCACTGATGGAGTTAAATCCGGGAGAAGCTATTAAGAATAACATAGTCGGCACAAAGGTTGCCGCTGATGCTGCCGACAAATTCGGTGTTGCAAGTTTTGTTATGATAAGTACGGACAAAGCCGTCAACCCAACCAGCATAATGGGCTCATCTAAGCGTATTGCCGAGATGTACATTCAGGATTTAAACAAAACCAGCAAAACACACTTCGTAACCGTTCGCTTTGGCAATGTGCTCAACTCAGAGGGCTCGGTTGTTCCGATTTTCAAAAAACAAATAGCAACTGGAGGGCCGCTAACGGTCACACACCCTGAAATGAAGCGGTACTTTATGACCATACCTGAGGCAAGCCAGCTTGTGCTTCAGGCAGCTACCATGGGCAAAGGCGGCGAAATCTTCGTATTAGATATGGGAGAACCAGTGAAAATTGTGGACCTTGCAAAGGAACTGATTACTCTAAGCGGCTTTAGACCGCAGGAAGATATCGAAATAAATTTTACGGGTATAAGACCGGGTGAAAAACTCTTCGAAGAACTGTCAATAAAAGGCGAAAACATGCAGCTGACAAGACACTCTAAGATAAGTATATGGAAAAACATTCCAACCGACCGTGAAACACTTTATGCGGGTATACAAAAACTGGTTGAGATAGCAAAGACACAAGATTATAAGTCAATTGTTGGCGAAATAAAAAAACTTGTCCCGGAATATAGTGGAAATGCTATCACCAACAATTAAACAAAAACGCAGGGTCGCTAACAACAAAAAGGTACTTATATAAAAGTACAGAAAATAGATCCCTTTTAGGGTTCAGAATCAGTCATTTGACTGTCCCTTGGATGAGCGCTGTCGTATACCTCCTTTAGTCTGCTGGTCGTAAGATGTGTATAAATCTGTGTTGTTGATAGGGACTGGTGACCAAGTAACTCCTGGACGCTCCGCAAATCTGCTCCATTGTTCAACATATGAGTTGCAAAGCTGTGCCGCAGCGTATGCGGACTTATTGACGGGTCCAGACCTGCCATCTTCAGGTACTTGTCCATTTTCCTGCGGACACTGCGGGTGCTAAGGCGACTGCCGTGTTTATTGACGAACAGAACACGTAAGTCAAAGTTACTGTTGCTTTGAGCTCTTTTATTACGAAACTCAATATAGTGCTGGATGAAGCGTAAAGCGGACGAGCCTATGGGGACAATTCTTTCTTTTTTGCCCTTGCCGCGGACATGTAACACTTCGCCTAAGAAATCCACATCATCCATATTCAAACCAACAAGCTCACTGACCCGTATGCCGGTGCTGTAAAGTGTCTCGAGCATTGCCCTGTCTCTTACACCGAGCCAGTTGTCCATCGGTGGTGTTTCCAAAAGCCTGGCTACCTGGTCGTTCTCAAGAAAGTGCGGCAGCTTTTTTTCCTGCTTCGGGGTTCTTACCGCTGCTATAGGATTGGAATGACACTTGTGCCTTCTTACCAGGAACTTATAAAAGCTTCGCAGGGTAGCAAGTTTTCGTGCGATAGTAGCCTTTGAATATTGCTTCTGGTTTAAATATGCCAGGTAGGCCCTGACCATATCGGTCTGTACCGACAGTAATAACTGCTCAAGACCAGACTTAACCTGGGTAGCAACTGCCGTGGCAGTATCACTGTGATGCGAATGATCCAAATGCACCGAAGACTGTTCAGTATCCGATTGCATCGGCTCATGAAAATGCGTCAGAAACTCACCAAATTGTCTTATATCAGCACGGTAACACTTGGCGGTATGCTCAGAAAACCTGCGCTCGAACCTAAGATAATCCAGGAACTCATTTACTATCGAAACTTCTTCCATAATTCACCTGCCTGTCAATTTTACTGAACCTTTTGAATTTTAAACTAAAAGCTATGATTACTATTTTACATTCTCGCCCAAAAGATTGTCAGCCCGTTTAATAAGATACTGCGTCAGCTTGAAACTCAGCACCGCTGCATCGAACCAGTCAAAATTCGTCCGTCTATCCCTTGCCTGCTCAATCAGGGCATCAAGGAGCTGATCTTCACTGCCTTTTTGATAACGAAATACAAATTTCTCTTGTCCTTTGTTCAAAACAAGCTGTTGTTTCGTATTTTCCATTTCACATCATATTGTTATAACACAATAATCCTTTTGCCCGAATAAATCTCAAAAAGACAATGTCATTATCGGACATCAGAGGCCCGCTGAGTTCATAAGTCAGGCCTTTACCGCCAAGCCCGGCAAAATCAACACTTTACAAAATAACACAAAGGTTTTATCGGCCAATAAGGCCGGTGGCTTTACAAATTAAGCTGCACAATTGAAAAATGGAGACAATTATCTAATTTTTTTACCTGTCGAATTTCCTGAAGGTATCGCCAAATCAGATATGACTGAAATATAATTTGAAAGCGGATGTTTTTTCAGGTTTTTAGATAACCGCTTTGAAAAACACCTTCCCCTGCCTTTGCTGGGAATCAACACATCCTTCTTGCTGGAAATGTGCGATGTACTTGAGCACTTCGTTGCGAGTAAGCCCCAGACCTGAGCATATGTCCTCAAGTGAACAAGGCCGCCTTTTCAGCATTGATAAGACGTCTTCGGCATCACGTTCAATACTTTTGCCGTAGTCTGCAGGCTGAAAATCAGCTATGACTTCTGCCTTTGCTCCCAATTGATTGGCGATTTTCTCCAGGGCAGAAGGTTCAAGTCGTTTGACATCAGTCAAGGTAGTAGGCCGAACAGCAGTATTAAGCTGTATTCTGTCCGGCTTAATGCGTTCTATAAGTTTTTTGAACCTAACAATGTGTCCCTGACTGCTATTTATACCTTTAACAATAAACACCTCAAGCCATATCTGGCCGGCAAACTGTTTTCTGAATGCACATAAGCCCTCGACGTGATTTTCAATGCTGATTTGGCTGTGTGGGCGGTTTATTTTAGCAAAAGTAGCCTCATCAGCGGCATCTAACGATGGTAAAACCACGTCTGCTTTTGCACAGTCGGCCCGTACATCTTCGCGGTACAGCAGCGTACCATTGGTCAGAACCGCTATTTTTATATCAGTCAGGTCTTTAACAGCTTCAATGAAATCTCCCAGTCTTATATTGAGCGTGGGCTCACCTGAACCGCTAAAAGTGATGAAATCCGCCTTGAGGCCTTTAGCGAGTTTGTCTTTTAGTTCGGCCAGTACTTTTTCCATAGGTACAAGGTCTCTGCGTTCAATGGTCTTTTCGGTTGTCCTGCCGAGCTGGCAGTAAATACAATCTATCGAGCAGATCTTGTACGGGACAACATCCACACCGAGGCTCAGTCCAAGTCTTCGCGATGGCACCGGCCCATACAGATACGTTTTTTCGGTGGTCATATTATTTTCGTCGGACGATATCGAATATTTTCTTGCACACACTTAGCAGCTCCTCCAGCCAGTCTATAGGCATAATTGTAGCGGCATCGGATTTTGACTGCTTCGGATTATTATGCACCTCTAAGAAAAGGCCGTTTGCTCCTGCGGCGACAGCAGCTTTTGCCAGCAGAGGCGCCATTTCACGCCTTCCGGCACTTGCGCTGCCCAGCCCGCCAGGCTGCTGAGTACTATGCGTAGCATCAAACACAACCGGACAACCAAGCTCTTTCATAACCGCTATTGCAGTCATATCATTGACCAGGCTGTTATAGCCGAAGAATGTGCCGCGTTCTGTCAGTATTATCTTCTCATTACCGCAGGTGCGAATCTTTTCCACCACATTTTGCATCTCTTCCGGAGAAACAAATTGTCCCTTTTTGACATTAACAGGTTTTCCGGTTCTTGCGCAGGCACAGACCAGGTCCGTCTGTCTGCACAGAAAAGCCGGTACCTGCAGACAATCAACGACCGAGGCGACTACGGCAGCCTGGGCCGGCTCGTGCACATCTGTCATAATAGGCAGGCCAACTTGAGCACGAACCTCACCCAGAATCTGCAAACCCTTTTCCAGGCCCGGCCCCCGGTAGCTCGATATGCTGGTTCGATTGGCCTTGTCAAAACTGGCTTTGAAAACAGCAGGGACATCGATTTTGGTGCTGATTTCAAGCACTTTGCCCGCTATATCCAGACAACTTTCCTTACTTTCAATGACACAGGGCCCGGCAATTACAAATAACGGCCCCGGCAAGCCCACCTCGACAGGCTTGTTTAAAGCGGGCAAATCACTTGCCCCGCCTCCTGTACCTATCTTGAAACTTGTTTTATTTTGGTTGGACATATTAAATCCCAATATAGAACTACAGCGCCACTAGTTGTTAAAGAACACCTTTTAGCTTAAAAAATCAAAGATAAAAATGCAAATATCAAATATACATATTGAAAACGAAAATCAATCAAATGCGCAGGTAGTTGGGG
>JAFGRL010000095.1 GCA_016935195.1 Sedimentisphaerales bacterium | reverse complement strand
GATCGAACGTATCGAGGATGATGGATGGAATTTTCAACGTATTAAGGTTCAATTGGCTTTACCTTAAAAATGCAAAAGTTTAGTTAACAACATTCCCAATAATAGCAAGGATTTGGTATGGATTATTGTCTACATCTCAACGTTATCGTAGAATACAGCAAAGATGAGAGTCGGACATCTATGAAAAGCACAAAGTTAAACACAATACGATTACCTCCGGAACCGGCCAGCAGAGAAGTTGGCCCGACCCGGCCGCAAATCGTAAACGACTTGAGGCCCTCTAATTCCCTCAGCGGCATTCCATCCTTACCCGCTGTAATCCATCGCCATGGCGGCTGAGCGGAAAAACATAAAGTGCCTTCATCCAAACGCTCGATGGAGCCACTCATTCGGTATGGAGATTCATCGGTTTTTACACCTATATATACAAGTGGCCCAGGTAGAGCTTGCT
Organism: Sedimentisphaerales bacterium; assembly: GCA_016935195.1. Classification (GTDB taxonomy): domain Bacteria; phylum Planctomycetota; class Phycisphaerae; order Sedimentisphaerales; family Anaerobacaceae; genus JAFGRL01. Next base: position 9,424 of record JAFGRL010000095.1, on the reverse strand, counting down.
GCGCTGCTGATATTGGAGAAGCACAATTCAAAACACCAACGAAAACAATGATAGTTTCAGTCGTCATTATAACTCGTCTCATCTATGACTCCTTGCTCGAAAATATTTAACAAGTGGACAATTCGAATTACACTGGCAAAGGTAAATAATAGCAATTATGATAATATGATTCAAGGAACGAAATCCGGACGTAACTTCTGTCATAGAATAATTGTCGCTCTGAAGATTCGAATCTTAAAAGTTCTTTAACGGCATAATTCTTGCACTTTCGAATCTCCAGATATAGAATGGCGCAAAGTGTTATTTGGTCATAATTTGAAATCGAACTGACAAGGAATTCTATCAATGGCAAGAAAGCTTTTTCTTTTCATAATCTTTGTATTGGCACTAACTATATTTACCTTCGGATGCAAACAAAAGAAACCGGAACAAGTCAGCGATGATGGTTCCAAGAGAAGGAAAAGAATAGCGGTCGTTATTTCCACTTTGAACAATCCATGGTTTGTTGTTTTGGGTAATACAGCTAAAGAAAGAGCGGAACAACTTGGTTACCAGGCAACGATCTTCGATTCTCAAAATGACACCGCCAAGGAGTCGGACCACTTCGATAACATTATCGCCGGAGGTTATGCTGCTATCTTGTTCAATCCCACAGATGCGGACGGGTCAATTGCAAATGTGAAAAAAGCCAAAGAGGCGGACATACCTGCATTTTGCATCGATAGAGAGATCAACTCCAATGATGTTGCTGTCACACAGATATTATCCGACAATTATTCCGGCTGTGTAGAGTTAGGACAGTATTTCGTCAAAAAGATGAATAAGAAGGGTAAATACGTTGAGCTTTTAGGGATTCTCGGTGACAATAATACATGGAACCGCTCGAAAGGCTTTCACAGCGTAGTTGATAATTATCCCGAATTGAAAATGGTTGCCCAGCAAACCGCCGAATTTGACCGGACCAAGGCGATGGAAGTTCTCGAATCAATTCTGCAGGCCAATCCTGAGATTGATGCCGTCTTTTGCGGTAACGATGCGATGGCAATGGGTGCATACCAGGCCATTGTAGCTGCCGATAAAGCTGATAAAGTGATGGTTTTTGGCTTCGACGGTGCAAAGGACGTGATTGATTCAATTCATGATGCCAAGATAGCCGCCACAGGTATGCAATTTCCCAGGAAAATGGCTCGTATGGCTGCCGAACAGGCAGACGAGTACATCAAGGGCAGAAGAGATTTTCCGCAGAAAGTACCGGTTGCCGTCGAGCTGGTAACACAGGAAAATATCGCTAAATATACCGCCTACGGCAGACAATCAGAGCGGTAATATAATATTTCGGTCCAAAGCATTTTCCATGCTGGAATTGACTTATGAAGAAAGTGTGTAAATATGCAATAGCCGCAGCGATTATAGCGTTCCTAACGTATCATAGCATCTACTTTGAGAACCTGGAAGACGTAAAACAGCAAAGGCTAAGAGAAGCGTTCAATGCGGCTGAGTACGCCAGAGACTTCTGGGACAATCAATTGATTAGTATTTTGGATTCAGCAGTCGATGTCAAAGAGCTGATTGAACTTTTCAACACAGATATGAACGAGGCCATCAAAAGGTATGGTAAGGCGCCGGGTGTTTCGAGGGTCTATGCCTACTTGATAAAAGGTAACGGCAAAATTCTTTCGATTGCTGAAGACTTTCTTGAAGTAAGCGTCAGAGAACCACAAGCAAATCCGGATGTCAAAATATTGACAGGATTCTACATTCCTGGAAACGCCGTTCGCGATGCATCCGGCCTGGTCGACGTAAGTAAGTTCTCGGATACGATGAAATTTAATGAGATCAGCGGTGAAATAAACAAGATATTTGTCAAAGAAGTAATTAGACCTTTTCTGAATAAAAAACCGCAAGTGGGCAGTACCATCAGGTTTTTCGGAGCAACCCAAGTATCCCAGGAAGCAATTGAGGCAAAGGAAATTCTACTCGTTAATGTAGTTCCTGTCAGGTTGGAATTGGAATAATCTTTGTAAAGCAAAGCATATTATGGCTCATTCTAAGGTTAATAATGTAATCCTCCAGGCCAAAAGTATAAGCAAGACATTTGGCGGTATTAAAGCCTTGGACAGTGTAAACCTGGAGGTATATCAAGGCCGGGTAAATGCCATTGTCGGTGAAAACGGCGCGGGCAAATCAACATTAATGAAGGTTCTTACCGGCATCTACCAGGATTATGATGGTCAAATTATTTTAGACGGACTTGAAGTCACTTTTGCTAATCCAAAGGAAGCCCAGAACAGTGGTATTGCAATAATACACCAGGAGTTGAACCTGATTCCTTATTTAAGTGTTGCCGAGAATGTTTTTATGGGCAGGGAATTTGTCAATCGCCTCAACTTAATAGATTATAAAAAAATGTACAGTGAAACAAAGAAGCTTCTGGAAAGACTCGACTTGAATATAACTCCAAGAATGAAGGTTTCCAATCTGCGGATCGGTCAACAACAGATTGTTGAAATCGCACATGCATTATCGCTGGATGCTCGTATAGTCATAATGGATGAACCAACCTCTGCGATTAGCGAGCACGAGATCAAGGTTCTTTTCGGTCTGATACGGTCTCTAAAAGCTCAAGGAGTCGCAATCGTTTATATCACCCACAAGCTTGATGAACTTTTTGATATAGCGGATTCTGTAACGGTTTTACGTGATGGAAAACTCGTTGATTCCAATTCGATTGAAGATGTAACGCACGATGATATCGTGCGGATGATGGTTGGGCGAGACATAAAGGATTTTTTCGTAAAGGCCGACGTCACAAAATCAAAGGAAGTTTTGAGCTTGAGGGATATGTGTCTTGCTCATCCAAGACGGGAGGGTGACTATATTGTGGACCATGTCAGTTTTGCCGTAAAAGCGGGTGAAGTTCTGGGTCTTTTCGGTTTGATGGGAGCCGGACGAACAGAATTATTGGAGACAATTTTCGGCCTTCATCCAAAAAATTCTTCAGGAGACATTTTTTTGAACGGCCGCCGGATCAAGATTAATTCCCCGACCGATGCGATCAATTTAGGGATAGGTTTTATTACCGAAGATAGAAAGCTCGAAGGTCTGGTTTTGCAAATGTCGGTCGCCAAAAGCATTAGTTTAGCAAGTTTGGAACAGACGGAACGTTTTGGCTTTTTGAGCAGCACTCTTGAAAACCGCTTGGCGCAAGACTATGTTGACCGTTTGAGAATCAAGACACCATCGTTAAAACAAGTTGTCGAAAATTTAAGCGGCGGAAACCAGCAGAAAGTGATTATTGCCAAGTGGCTTGCGATCAATCCAAAGATTCTTCTTCTCGACGAACCGACCAGGGGTATTGATGTTAGCGCTAAGAACGAAATCTATAAATTAATAAATGAACTCGCTAAGGCGGGACTTGCAATAGTTATGGTCTCTTCGGAATTGCCGGAGATTATGGCTATTGCAGATAGAATCATTGTCTTATCAGAAGGCAAGCAGACAGCAGAGTTCTCACCTGCACAAGCCACTGAAGAGTCAATTATGAGGGCGGCGATTCCGAAAAGCTTTAATAAATTGCAGTATTATTAACAAGTATAAGGTTCTGAAATGCTTGAATTAAAAGGCCAAAAGGAGATTTTTGTAAGATTCCAATCGCTTCTGGCTCTATTGCTGATGGTAGTGATTTTCAGCATTGCCGCAGAAGGCTTCTTCACAAAAGACAACTTTTGGCTCATTCTAAGGCAGGTCTCTGTCAACACATGTCTTTCGGTTGGCATGACTCTTGTTATTTTAACAGGGGGGATCGACTTGTCGGTAGGTTCGATTCTTGCGTTGAGTGGAGCTATCATGGCCGGCTTGCTCAAGAACGGATTAGAATTTCCCACCTTCAATTTATTCATAGGCTTTACCTTACTCGGAGCGGTAATGGCAGGATTAGTTGTTGGTGCGTCTCTTGGATTTTTCAACGGTTTAATGATCACCCGTTTCAAAATACCTCCCTTTGTCGCAACGCTGGCAATGCTGACGATCGCCCGTGGTTTGACTGAACTCTGGACCGGGGGGGCTGCAATAACCGGACTTGGTAGCACTTTTGGATATCTGGGTACGGGCTGGTTTTTTGGTATACCTGTCCAGGTCTGGACTTGTGCTGCTATTGTAGCGATTGTTGTTGTTATACTAAGTAAAACAAGGTTTGGCAGATACGTTTATGCCGTAGGAGGAAATGAACGGGCGGCTATACTTTCCGGTTTGAATGTTAACAGGATTAAACTGCTTGTGTACACTATTACCGGTGCCCTTTCGGCCGTTGGTGGACTTATTGTTACATCAAAACTGAACTCAGCTACTCCAACGGCCGGTGACGGTTATGAGCTTGATTCGATTGCTGCAGTGGTAATTGGAGGAACGTCACTGTCCGGTGGAAAAGGCTCAGTATCAGGAACTATCCTGGGAGCTTTAATAATCGGTGTTTTAAATAGCGGCCTGATAATACTTCAGATCCCGCCTTTTTGGCAAAAGGTTATCAAAGGATTTTTGATTCTTTTAGCGGTTGCAATTGACAAGCTTAATACTAAAGAGCGGTAAAATCAGGATTAAACGGGGAAACATCGATGAATATGAAGAAGGAAAAAAAATCGTTCGGTTTGATTGTTGGTACAAGAGGTTTTTTTAATCCCAAACTGGCTCAGGAAGGAAGAAAACAATTACTCAAAAAACTCGATTCACTTGGTTATTCTTACGTGATTCTTCCGGACGACGCAACACCTAATGGAGCTATTGAGAAACTTGATGATGCCCGGAAATGTGCTAAATTGTTTAAGGAAAAATCAGAGCAAATTGACGGTATCATAGTAGTTCTTCCGAATTTCGGTGATGAGCTATGTGTTGTACAGACTCTGGATTTGGCTAAACTCAATGTGCCGGTACTTGTTCAGGCCTGCAATGATAGATTGGATGCTGTCGATGTACATAGCAGGAGGGATGCTTTTTGTGGGAAATTGTCGGTATGCAATAATCTGTATCAATATGGAATTCCTTTCACTGACACATCCGAACACACTTGTGATATCGATAGCGATGTGTTTCAAAGAGACATCGATTTTTTTGCCCGCATCTGTCGGGTAGTAAAAGGGCTGCGCAATGCACGAATCGGTGCTATAGGTGCAAGGCCGGCTCCATTTCAGACCGTACGATTTAGTGAAAAGCTGCTGCAACATTCCGGCATAACGGTTGTACCGGTTGACCTTTCTGAAATAATCAGCAAAGCACAACAATTAGACAGCCAGAGCAGAAAAGTACAAGAAAAACTTTTACAGATAAAAGATTATGGAAATATCCCGGAACATATAAAAGATGAGAATATTTTAAAGCAGGCCAGGCTGTCTGTTATCATCGATGACTGGATGACAGAAAACGAGCTGGATGCCAGTGCGATACAATGCTGGACATCCATACAGGATAATTACGGCTGTGCCACCTGTTTGTCGATGAGTATGATGGGAGAAAAGTATATGCCAAGTGCCTGCGAAGTGGATGTCGCCGGAGTGATTTCCATGTATGCTTTACTACTTGCTTCAGGAAATGTTCCCGGTTTCCTGGATTGGAATAATAACTATGGCACTGAAAAGGATAAATGTGTGTGTACACACTGCAGCAATTTCCCGAAAAGCTTCATGGGAAATGATATTGAAATATCTAATCTTGATATTTTAGGCGAGACACTGGGTAAAGAAAAGTGTTTCGGGGCCGTCAAGGGACATGTTGCAGCAGGACCTATGACATATTTTAGAATATCAACCGATGATCCGAAGGGAAAGATCAAGGCTTATCTGGGAGAGGGTGAATTTACAGACGATCCTTTTGATATGGACGGCGGCATTGCGGTCTGTAAGATTCCCCGTTTGCGTGTTTTGCTGGCCCATTTGTGTCAAAATGGTTTCGAGCACCATGTTGCCATGACGCGCTCTTACTGTGCCGATGTCGTATATGAGGCGATATCAAAATATATGAAGTGGGAGATTTATCATCATTTCTAATCAAGTTTTCGAGAGATCTGAATGATGGAGTAGAAAGTAGATTTGACGCAATGACTGACCACGAGCTATATATTAAGTCGATTGAATATAGGATTAAGCTGCTAAAATATATTAAGATGGCAGGCGCGGGCCATACCGGTGGGAGCCTGTCATGTATAGATATCCTGAATGTCCTGTATAATCGAATCTTAAATGTCACGCCGGAAACGTTCACCGATCCCGGGCGCGACCGCTATATCCAAAGTAAAGGCCACTCTGTAGAAGCTTTGTATGTTGTGCTGGCAGATCGCGGTTTTTTTTCGGAAGATGAACTGGGAACCTTCTACGGCTATGGTTCCCGTTATACCGGCCATCCCACACGTAAAGTGACAGGTGTCGAGCATAACACCGGGGGATTGGGGCATGGCCTGGCTTTTAGTGTTGGTGTAGCTTTGGCCGGCAAAATAGAACATGCTGCCTATCGCGTTTTTACCCTGCTGGGCGATGGTGAGTTGGCGGAGGGCTCCAACTGGGAGTCGCTTATGGCTGCCGCCCATTATCGACTGGATAATCTTTGTGTCATTGTTGACCGCAACAGTCTGCAGCTCACCGGCAAGACCGAAGATATGTGTGGGCTGGAACCACTTGCACAAAAAATGGAGGCATTTGGCGGAGACGTTAGGACGGTCAATGGTCACGATATTACAGCTTTAACAGAAGTGCTGAAAACGCTCCCATTTACTTCCGGCAAACCGAGTGTTGTGATCGCTAAAACAATAAAAGGTAAAGGTATTAGCTTTATGGAACACGATCCTAAATGGCATCATGGTGTTCCTGACCAGAAGCAATACGAGCAGGCACAGCAAGAGTTGGAAGCAAGGTTAACGGAGATGAAACTATGAGTTTTACACCGGGAGCAGAATTGGGTAGGACCAACCTTGAGGTTTTTGCGGAAACCTTGCTGTCGCTTGCACAACAAAACAAAAACGTAGCGGCCATAACCAGTGACTCGCGCGGCTCAGGAAAGCTAATACCCTATGCTGCGGCAGTGCCCGAGCAACTTATCGAAGTTGGCATTGCCGAGCAGAACCTGGTAGGTGTTGCTGCCGGATTGGCCTCCGCAGGGAAAATTGTCTATGCCGTATCACCCGCCAGCTTTTTAACAGCCCGGGCATTGGAGCAGATAAAGAATGATGTTTGCTATTCGGATCACCCGGTCAAACTCATTGGCATCAGTGCCGGTGTAAGTTATGGTGCATTGGGCTCTACGCATCACGCAATCCATGATATTGCCGTACTGCGGGCCATTAACAATATTACGATTATTGTGCCTGCGGATAACCAGGAGACGACTGAAGCTATAAAAGCTGCAGCGCAAATGTCCCATCCGGTTTATATTCGCTTCGGTAAACGTCCCATGCCTCATCTACATCCTCCTGATACTTCTTTCGAAGTCGGCAAATCGATCCTTATTCGTCACGGCAAAGACTTCGCTTTTATCGCCACTGGTGAAACCGTTTATCCGGCGATAAAGGCCGCTGAGGAACTGGAACAGGCCGGTTATTCGTGTCGTGTTATTAGTATGCACACAATCAAGCCCTTAGACATCGATGCTGTGATGCGGGCTGCCGAGGAGTGCCGTGCGATTGTGACTGCCGAAGAACACAGTACTGCCGGCGGTCTCGGTGAAGCCTGTGCTGCGGTTCTCATGCAGGCGAAAAAACAAGTTCCGTTCAGGATCGCAGGTATCCCGGATGAATATACAATGACCGGAAGTCAGTTGGAGATATTTGAACACTATGGCCTTACAGGCTCTGGACTTGCCCGGACAGCTATAACTCTATTGGAGAATAAAATAAAAGAATAGATGAGTATGAATGAGACTTTTATCCTGGCAGTGGATCAAGGGACAAGTGCGACAAAAACTGTTGTGTTCGATAAGTGCGGCAGGATTGTCGCTAAGGCCACTGAACCTCTGAAATCCTATTTTCCCAAGCAAGGATTTGTGGAACAGCAACCACTGGAGATTTATCAGAATGTACTGGCTTCGGTAAAGAAGTGTCTTAACCAGTATCGTAAAGCGGTTTCCAATGATCTGGCTGAGATTAAAACCTGTGGTATTTCCAATCAAAGAGAGACATTTATTCTCTGGGACAAATCAGGCCAGCCTATTTCCAATGCGGTAGTCTGGCAGTGTAAAAGGTCTGTAGAAATCTGCAGCCGCATGAAAAAACCGGATTTGGAAAAAAAAATAAACAAAAGGACCGGCCTGATAATCGACCCTTACTTTTCCGGAACAAAAATTATTTGGCTATATGAAAATGACAGTACAATAAGAAATGCCATTGACTCCGGAGAAGCATATTTTGGAACAATTGATACCTGGCTTTTATTCAAACTCACCAAAGGTAAAAGTTTTTGCACAGATTATACCAATGCCTGCCGCACTCTATTGTTTAACATCAATGACCTCCAGTGGGACAGATATCTTTTAGAAAAATTCAATCTGCAAAATCTCAACCTGCCCCAGCCCCAACCTTCCTCCTATTTATATGGCGAGTCTGATTTCGAAGGACTTCTCCCATCCAAGATAAACATATCGGCCATGATAGGTGATTCTCATGCTGCAGCTTTCGGAGAAGGTTGTTTCTCTTCAGGAACTGCAAAAGCAACTATGGGCACCGGCTCTTCTATCCTCCTTAATACCGGAAACAAGCCGGTACAATCCGAAAATGGAATGGTCACCACTATTTGCTGGAGCATGCCCGATAGAGTAGATTATGCACTGGAAGGCATAATCGTTACCTGTGGAGCCACTATTAACTGGCTGCGTGATCAGCTTGGGCTTTTTGACGACAGTCGCGCGACTGAGAAAATCGCACTTTCTATTGAAAATACAAATGGCGTGTATCTGGTTCCCGCATTCAGCGGACTTGGCGCCCCTCATTGGAAAATGGATGCAAAAGCTGCAATTCTGGGATTGAACTTAAGCAGTAACAGCAAGCATATAGTCCGCGCTGCTCTAGAATCAATCCCATATCAGATTAAGGATGTAATCACGGCCATGGAGCAAGACAGCAAAATCAAGTTGAAGGAACTTAAGGTGGACGGAGGAATCTCGGCTAATCATTTTGTCATGCAGTTTTTGGCTAATCTGTTGGAAACAAATGTCGTAAACATCGGTCTGAATGAAGTCTCTGCTCTTGGTGTCGCTTTCTTGGCAGGAATTCAGCAGAATATTTTTTCAGGCATCGACCAATTAAAAAATATTATTACAAGTAAAAAACAGTTTTTTCCTAATGAAGATAATAAGAAGGTGTATACTTCCTATGAGGGCTGGAAACAAGCAGTAAAACAACTTTTATAACTCGGGTTTTTTCACTATTTGTTTTCATAGAAAAATGTCAGTG
>JAFGRL010000094.1 GCA_016935195.1 Sedimentisphaerales bacterium | reverse complement strand
TTGAGGTGGAGCTCTGCTCCAACTCAAGTATTAAAATCATATCACTGGGCACCGGTGAGACATATGTCAGTATATTAAAGCCGTTTATCAAGCGTAAATATAATACTTACAACTTCTTTTCCGCTAACAGCTTTTCAATCTCTGTCAGTCGTTTGTCCAAGTCCTCATTTTCTTTGTGCCGAATAATGAAGTCAATCACGTCCTTAGCAGTAAGTCTTTTCAGCCGGTCGTCTTTGTTATCCAACAGCCCGACAAGTGTCTCGACCGCTTGCGTTAAGCTCTGTGATAATACCCCAAATGCCTCAGCGGCCACTTCGTCCCGCTGGCGGTCAAGCTCTGCCTTGAACTCCGGTTGCTTTAACCACTGATAAAAAGTCTTCCTGCTAACCTTTGCTTTTCTTACGCCCTCCGTATAGGTAGGAGAGCTCACAATAGCGGGTATCGCTTTTAGTTGTCTGGCCGTCAATTTAGCCATTTTTTGTAACCTTCTGTGTTCTTTTGTAGCCTTCAGTCATCAGGATATATCAGAATAATCCGTTGGTTGTTTATTGGTGGTTTGTTCAATGTACTGTGGGTTTTGCTCTATTGGTCTCTTGGGGCAGCGTTCAACTCGTCCACCCTTACCATCAGACGATACATAGCAGATTTCGATAATATGATTTTCAACTTGCTGCCCTACATTCAACTTCTTCTCTATGGCTTTCAGCCTTCTGTGAATATCTCCCATTTACTTATTCTCCGGTTTATGGGCGTGAATTAGTCCCTTGATTGCTGCCTTGATATGCTCCGGCAGGTCAGGCCAAGCTGCAATAATCCGCTTGATTTCAGGGTATTTTTGCAGTATTTTGTCCAAGCAGGTGGACAAGACAGGATTAGCGTTTTTCGTAAGTCTTTTATTATCAGCAGCTTGCTGATTTTCCTTAAGGGGTTCGAATCCCCTTGGGGCTATTTTTTGCTGAAAGCAAAAAATAGAGCAGTTGAGCAGTAGAAAGTAGATAGTGAAGAAAAAACCATAATGCTCAACTGCGGTCACCTGCTCTACTGTTCTACTTTCCAATTCGTGGCTTGTCGCTCGATTCGTTAACGGCCGACAAAACACTTTTTCACTTGTGTCACATTCTTTCCAGAAGCGAATCAACAATAACTTTCAATGTTTTTTCGTATAGCTTCCAGTACCAAGTTTCTGCTTTTTCGTCCCCCGACTTGTCTGGATTCCATAATTTTTATTTTTGATATCTAATCTTTGATTTTTCTTCGATATACGAACTAAACGTTCAGACCTGATACGACCACTTCAAATGCCATAGTATCCTCAACAACGCCCTGAATACTGCAGGTATATTTTCTACGCTTGAATTTTGTAAGATGGGCAAGCCAGATATAATCTTTTTCCCGGCTCCACGGGATTACGGAACTTCGCCGAATCTATGCCGGCAAAACCGATAAAGCCCTCCAGCTGGTAAATCTGCTTTACAAAAAAACTCGAAAGCTGGGCTGCCACCGCCATCCGGGATTTGGATCTCATGTTTTTCACCGGCTACCAATTGCAATCGCAGATTTTTCATAAAAGGTATGCTGTAATCATCGAAGGCAAAAAGCACAACTTCATCGAGTCGCTTGGCTTGTTAGCCCGGCAGTTTTGCAGCTTCACCAACACCGACCAATAGCACAATAACAGCCATCGATGTAAACAAAAACCGCTTCCACAACAGTCCCATTTTCATTATACATCCTTCCCTTTAAAATGTTGTCACAAATGGCTAATTACCGGCCTTCAGATAAACTGCAAAAAGCCTCGGTTCGCTTGAGCTGACTTTTTTCTTTAAGGTTATTCTTAACCTTATAGTTTTATCTCTAAGTGCCTTAAGTTTCCCCTTGGGCCAGGTCACCGGACAATCCAGCCCACCCTTAACTTTAACAACTCCGCTGTTGGCACCACAATATTCCGGAATAAGATTAAACCGCTCATCCGAGATTTCCACGCTCATGCAGTCAGCGTCATCAGCGTTAAGAAATATTTTACATCCTCCGGCTGGAAGCACAACAGCCGCTGACCAGACTGTCCCTATACTGGCTCCTTCCGCAGTAAAAGAATGACCTTCCAGCGGCGGGATCAGCCCAATCGCAGCCCATCGGTCACGCGGCAGCGTAGCCATACCAACCTCAGCATAGTAATCCAGACTGTACGGTGCATTGCGCCACCTGCTGTGGTATATCCTGGTTTCATCACCCACATTCAGTATACCATTGCCCTGACATAGAATAGTCGGATAATCCTTCCCCTCAACTGGCGTCACCGGGGAATCATGTTGGGAAATAAAGACATGTCCCTTAACAGGTTCACGAAAGTGCATACCGTCGTTGCTGACCACCAGACCAAGGTCACAGCTTGTCCCTCTGTAGCCGGTTCGATGGTGCCATAAACCATAAACTCCGACAAGCACATTTCCTAAACTCATTGCCCCCACCCCTAAATGCACCTGGTCATATTCCTTGGTTATTCCACGTCCCTTTGCAGGCTCCGGCAGCAGGAAAGATTCCCCCACTTCTGTCAGCCAATTGTCAAAATCCGCAGAAATTCTTGTATATCCCTGTCGGCCCTGCCAGTCTCCCCCCTCGCTGCGATCGTATGTTTGTGCATTGACAAAATAAAAGCTGTTATACTTATAAAAAGAGCAATGCTCCATAAACCTGTCTACGGGCATCTCGGCTCCCGCCGTCCAGTGAATACCATCACTGCTTGTTGCAGTCCGCATCGTAAAAAACTTCTTCGGGCATAGTTCGCAATACACCATTTTATACCGCCGGGCAGGATCCGGCTCATCTTCATCCTTAATCAATGTAGCTGCCTGTGTAATTTCTGAAGGCAGAGCAATTCCGTTGTTATTCTTATTGCCTTTGAAAAGAACCTGCCCGAGGTTTGGCTTGATCCAGTGTATACCGTCCTCGCTCTCTGCATAGCAGACCGGCCCCTGTTTGACGCCAGTAAATGGCTCTCCTATCTTCCAGTCGCCCTTTACCGAGCACGCATAATACCACATCCGAAACTTACCCTTGTCAAACAATACCGTACCGTAAAATTGCGTCCGCAGAAAATCCGGTGCGTTGAGGTCGTTTCGACTTGGCAGCAAGACGGGGTCTTTACGGATTTTTGGTTTGGACAGATAATAACAAAGGTCCTTCTTTAATGGCAGGGAAAAATCGTCAATAGCCAGCAGCACGGCTTGGTCCTTAACAGTAATACCTGTTGAAGGAAAAGTAAAACTGTTTGAGGATGTTTCTTTAGCATCAAGACAGACACCGGTAGCCAATACAATCACAAATGCCAGGCTCTTTAGTTCGGATAGTTTTTGTATTTTCATTAACGAAACTCCTGAAAATTGATATTTCCTATGTTAAACTCTTGGTTATGCAACCAAGCCTTCTAATTATGCTAAAATATCACAATCTTCTTTCAACGGCAATCGCTAAAATTCTGACGACCTTACGCGGGTTGCTCGCTATGACGTTTCTTAACAGATTTCCCTCCGGGGCTCTTCGCTTCGTTTCGTATCTCGGCTTCGCTTGAAATGACAATTATTGGTCTCGGTCTCGGTGCCATTCGCTGCTTCGGCGCAGTTCAGGATAGATTCGCTCACGACAGGCGGTGATGTTGAGAAGAAAGAAAGTTTAATTCCCAATGCTGGTTAAATTTATTGAAATAAGATACGAAATACGAACTAAACGTTCAGGCCTGATACGACCACTTCAAATGCCATAGTATCCTCAACAATACCCTGGATACTACAGGTATATTTTCTACGCTTGAATTTTGTAAGATGGGCAAGCAGATATAACCTTTTTCCCGGCTCCACGGGATTACGGAACTTCGCCGAATCTATGCCAGCAAAACCGATAAAGCCCTCCAGCTGGTAAATCTGCTTTACAAAAAAACTCGAAAGCTGGGCTG
>JAFGRL010000093.1 GCA_016935195.1 Sedimentisphaerales bacterium | reverse complement strand
TGTATCGACGCCGTGATTGATAAAGTGTCGGCCGCAGGCCATTGCAACCCAGGTATCCCCGGCACCGACCATATGTGTGCTGGCGTGCAGGGCAAAAATTATCATTCCCAGCCAGGCTAATAACAAGGGTAAGCCGGACAATGCCGCCTTTTTTTGAGTTTTTACTGGCTCAGCCATAATATTGGTCAGAAAAAAATTTAGAGCGTATGGTGCTGAATTTATCAGCCAGTGGGTGTTACCGAAGCCATTTCGTCTGCCATTTTGCGCCTGTGCAGAACCTCAGCACTTATTTTACGGTTTACCATTCGATAATCCAAGAGGCCGAGAAGTTTGTCACTTCCGTCGTGAGCTACTACCGGCATATTTTCCAAATCATAGCGCCTCATACGCTCCATTGCCTCTTCAAGAGGCTTTTTGGGCATCGTTCTGTCCAGCACAGGTTCAGCAACGTCACAGGCCAACAGCCAACCGGCAACATCCTTATTGGCAAACATCTCTTTGATATTGGCGATAGTGATTATACCTGTAATCCGGGATTGAGCATTAATAACCGGATAATATATACTCTGCGAAGTGCTGAAGACCTCGAGAATCTGCTCCAGTGGCAAATTCTCTGCAATGCTTGTCGGCTTGGTATCCATAACATCCTTAACTGTGTACGTCTTTATCAGGTCTTCTTCAGTAACATTCATACCTATTTCACCTGCTTTTTTAACACCTACCTTAACCAGCATAGGACCAAGTATTTCCATCAAAAATGTCGCAGTCATGACGACCATGATAATGGTATGGCCGAGGTTTGCGTCAAACTGCTGGCCAGCCAGAATAGCAAGGCCAATTGCCACGCCAGCCTGGGGTAGCAGGCAAATTCCCAGGTATTTACGAACCACAGCCGGTGCACCTGAATACCTGGCACCGAACCAGGAGCCCGCCATCTTGCCTCCGGTTCTGCAGAAAATATAAACTGCTATCATAACCACGATCCACGGGGCTATTTTGCCAAACTCCATGTGCGCACCAGCAAGCACAAAAAACGAAACGTAGATGGGAGGAGCAAATTTCTCGAGCAGTCTGAAAACACCTTTGCTTTGGCGGGGCATCAGGTTGGCAATCGTTATACCCAGAGTCATAGCAGGCAAAATTGGATCGATATGCGGTATCATCGAAATGCCAACAAGCAACAAAAGTGATGCCAGTGCGAAATCCAGGATTTTATCTTCAGCTTTGACAAACTTCAAGAGGAAATGGAGCAACAGTCCTGCCAAGAATCCCAACGCTATTGCACCTGCGATTTCTCCCAGCAGTATGAGTGTAGTGAGCAAAACAGAGTCCTGGCCGGTGCCCATAAGTGCCTTTGCTCCTGTTGCTGCACCTCGGTAAAGCAGCAGTGCCAAAGCATCATCAAGTGCCACTATAGCCAAAACCGCTGCTGTTAAAGGCCCTCGTGTCTTGTACTCCCATAAGACATTTACCGTTGCAGCCGGCGCCGTGGCGGAGGCAATAGCGCCAAGGACAAGCCCGATAGCAATCGAACCAAACATATCACCTGTTACAAACCACGCTACCGCAGAGCTGCCAACCGCAACCAGCAAAAAGGCCCCGATTCCCTGCGAGAAAAGAATGACGAAGAATTGCCTGCCGTATTTCTTAAATACATCAGTTCGAAGTTCAGCCCCTATCATAAAGCCTATGAGCCCTAAGGCGAACATTGTAAAAGGCTCAAGCTTTTCGATATACTCCGGAGTAATCAAATTAAGGACATCGCCCAGAATTATCCCGACAAGGATACATCCGACAACCTGTGGTATGCGGAGGGCTTGAAAGAGACGAGCCGCAGATGTTCCGCCCAAGACAATTAATCCGAACAGCAAAACTAAATTCAGCCTGCCTGTCTGTTCGGCAACTCCGCAGATGAGTGAATAGCTCATAGTAAGTACCATTACTTATATTGCTAAAAGTTAAGCATTGTCGTTTTAGGCAATATCCAATGTGCCTTTGCCATATCTCAATTTAACAACTCCAGCAGCTTCATATCAGGAATTGCTAACTTTTCGCTATGGTCTGTGCGTAACTGTTGGCCTTTTGCTGGCGGTAGAGTACTTCTGTGCTGAGCGAGCGGCGAGCTGCACGACAATTCAAAACACCAACAAATCTTTTACCCTCTAAGGTTTCGACAACAGGGATGTGTTCTATGTCAAGCTGCTTTGCTTTGTCAAAAGCTTCCGATAGCGCAATGTCAGGTGTTACTACTTCAATAATTGGCTCGACAATATCGAGTGCTACAAGCCAATCATGTAATTCCTGTGTTGCAAAAGTATTCCTAATACCATCGAGGGTTGCGGCCCCTATTAGTTTCTTGTCGTTGTCAATAACAGGATAATAGAAACTATTTGTGGAGCTAACTATTCTGATTACTTCACTTAACGACAATCCGGCAGCAATAGCAGGGACCTTTGTGTCCATCACGTCTCCAACGCTATAAGTTTGGATAAGGTCCTCTTCTGTTATATTGAGACCTATTTCACCTGCTTTCGATATAGCAAACTTAGCTCCAATTGGGCCGATAATTTCGAAAACAATTGTGGTGGCTGCAATAATATTGACTATAGTTATGGCCAGGTTCTTTCCCATCTCTCCTAAGGGGTCAAAAACCCTGGCTGCCAGAACAGCAAGTCCTATTGCCACTCCAGCCTGAGAAAGGATTCCCAGTCCGAGATACTTGCGAATAACTGAATCTTGCTTCGAAAGCAAAGCACCCAGAAAAGAACCACCTATCAATCCGCTTGTCCTACAGAGAATATACACAAGCCCCAGGATTCCCATACTGGGCAGAAGTTTGATCTGCAAACTGGCACCAGCTATGAAAAAGAAGATTATGTAGATAGGCAACAAAACGGACTGTATTGCCCGAGAAACCTTGCGGCTTGATGCCGAAAAAAAATTGACAAAAACCATGCCCAAACTTAAATTTGCCAGAATTAGCGAAAAACCGAGGTAATTTGCTATACCCGTACATATTAGAATATGCCCAAGAGATACTGCTAATACGCTATCCTCCTGGCGAATTCTCCGGAGGAAATATCCCGCAATGAATGCTACAGCAGCACCAAGGGCAATTGAGCCAAAAATTTCAAAAGCAGGTCCCTCTAAAACTTCTGTAAATGATATTGTTTCACCTGTGAAGATAAGCTTTGCCAGGGCAATGGCAAATGCAAATATTAATATAGCAAATCCATCATCCAAACCTACTACTGCGTAAAGAGCATTTGTCAAACGCCCCTTTGCTTTACACTCTTGTAGTACAGCAACAGTTCCTGCCGGTGCAGAAGCTGGCGCTAAAGCGCCAAAGATCAATGCCAGATATAGTTTCTGTGTTAAAAAATATACACCTGCTGCTACGAACAAAAAAGCTCCAAGCGATTCTAAAAGTATAATAATTCCGATACCTTTGCCCATTTGCTTAAAGGTGCCAACCCTCATTTCACTGCCAATCGTAAATGCCACCAAGGACAAAGCAAGGGCAGTAATTATGTCGATCAGGCTGTGTAAGATTGGAAGGTTAAAAACATTCAAAAAAGACGGGCCGAATACAAGACCAGCCAGTAAATAGCCGACAACACCGGGCATTTTAAGATAGCTAAGCAGTTTGCCCGCGATAAACCCAAAAGTGATGGCTATGGCGACATAAAATATTATTCCCATAAACAAAAAACCCCTTATTCACTAACACTGATATTCGACCGCTAAAGCTTTTTTAGACAGGTACGCGCTTTGCAACATTCTTGTTTAAAGGCTTTTCAAACTTTAGGCATAATCAAAAGTTAAAAGACATTTGTATCCTTTCTTCTAAGGTTAATCGTACCTTAAAAAATTTTTGTGTCAAACAGTTTTCAATACACTATCTGGGTACTCTACAACCAAGGCAGAGCCCGTGGATTGTGAATCGATTCACGACTCACGAACCACAATCAACGCCTGTCAAGCTGAAGGACCCTTTTGTCGCTAAGAATGATCAGCTTGCATAATTGCTACAATTTTATAGAATTCCTTTATGTGTTGCTGGATTAACAAGATAATATGCGGCGATTGCATAGAGATGCTGGGTAGAATCAAGGAGCCTTTTGCCGACTTGATTTTTGCCGACCCTCCTTTTAACATCGGCTACAAATACGATAAATATAACGATAAGGTCAAAGGCAAAAACTACATCGCCTGGACCGGAGACTGGATGGCTGCCTGCAAAAAAGTCTTAAAACCCAATGGCTCATTCTACATAGCCATAGGTGATGAATATGCTGCAAACGTAAAAATTATAGCTGATGAGCTTGGTCTGCATCTTCGCAACTGGATTATATGGCACTATACCTTCGGTCAACAGACCAAAAATAAGTTTGCACGGGCCCATACACATATTTTTTACTTCGTAAATGACAAGAAGAATTTTACCTTCAATGACTATTCTGTTCGCGTTCCTTCAGAAAGGCGGCTTGTTTACAACGACAGAAGGGCTGATCCAAAAGGCAAAATGCCTAATGATGTTTGGGACGAATTTCCCCGCGTGTGCGGGACCTTCAAGGAACGGCAAGGCTGGCATCCCTGCCAGATGCCTGAAGCTTTGCTGGCGAGGATAATAGTTTCAAGTTCAAATCCAGGTGATACTGTTCTCGACCCGTTCAGCGGCTCAGGCACAACGGCTGCAGTTGCGTGCCGATTAGGCAGGAATTATGTGGCGATTGATATATCAGAAAGATATGTTAACAGCGCTCAAAAACGCCTGGCAGAGATAACCAAGCTTGACGAAGGTGTTGAAGCCAACTTATTTCTTAACAGCGTTGAGCTGAATGAGTTGAAGCGGCTTGCCGGTGACATGAAAAAATCGGCAAGGGAAATTGTCGAAAACGGCAAGCTGTTGAAGATTGTTAAAGACCAGTTTTCCGTCCGTATGAATAATCATAGAGATTACAGACCTGAAGATATTGCTTTGGCTTTGGGGAGCATAACTGATTGAAGGATTTGCGGATACGGTATTTGCTGCTGGTGTTTTTAGCGTTTATCAGCAGCGGGTTGCTTCTGACGATAATTCAGCCTCCTTTTAACGCAGCATTTCTGGCGTGGTGTGCCTATGTGCCCTTTATTCTGGCTTGTTCACCAAAAGTAAAAGTCAAGAATCTGATATTAGTCAGCTATGTAGTTTCACTTGCTTACTGGCTTGGCAATTTGTACTGGATCTTTCCGGTTACCTTCGCCGGCTGGTTGGCCTTTTGTGCATATACGGCAGTTCTATGGCCAGGACTTGGATGTTGTCTGCGTTACTGCAGGATTAAAAAGGTGCCGCTGTTTTTAGCAGTTCCGGTTCTAATTGTTGCGATAGAGAGGCTGCAGGGTTGTTTTCTGGGTGGTTTTTATTGGCGGCATCTTTCTCACAGCCAGTATGCCGATATTAGTATTATTCAAATCGCAGATATATTCGGGGCGTCGGGAGTATCTTTGCTTGTGGCTATGGTTAATGGTCTGCTGGCTGAGCTTGTAATTTCAATAAGAATCAAAAGGTTCTCTGAAAATCGATGCCTGCTCAAAATGGCAATTGTTGCCGCAGCAGTTACAGCAACTATATTATATGGGCGGTGGAGAATAGACCAGTCGAATAAATTTATAGAAGCAGGTCCCGCTGTTGCGGCATTGCAGTCTAATATACCTCAGTCGGTGAAGGAAACTTTTGAGGCTTCTGAGCAGATTTTTGACGAGCTGCTTGTCTCAAGCTCTGCTGCTGCCGAGGCGGGAGCTGAGTTAATTGTTTGGCCTGAGACAATGGCTCAGGCGATATTAGACAGAGATGTATGGCCTTACCTGGTTGCTTCTGAATTGGAAATCAAATTTGACGCGGCATTAAGAGAGCATTCTAAAGACACCGGTTATGTGCTTGTTGGTGCTTATAGCGCTCGATTACAAAAGCAGGGTCATTCGGAAATCGGTCTGGCCAGATACAATTCAGCTTTTCTTTACCTTCCCGATGGTCATCAGGACATAAGACGATATGACAAGATACATCTGGTTCCGTTTGGTGAATTTGTACCATTTAGAAAAACTTTTCCCTGGATATATAACCTGTTGATGAAGTTTACCCCTTATGATTATGATTATTCCTTAGAGGCAGGTCAGAATTATACGGTTTTTGAGATGGCCTCGGCAGCAGGGGGGAAATTGCAAAACTATAAATTTGGTGTTATGATTTGTTATGAGGATACAGTGCCTGAAATTGCACGAGCTTTCGCCTTAAATCAGCAGGGCCGAAAGCAGGTTGATTGGCTGGTCAATATAAGCAACGACGGCTGGTTTGTCAGATTTGCAGATAATAAGGTTTACGCCAGTACAGAGCTTCAGCAGCACGCCACAGTGTGTGTATTCAGGGCGGTGGAAAACAGACTTGCTGTCCTGCGAAGTGTCAATACAGGCATAAGTTGTATGATTGATTCGCTCGGAAGAATACGTGACGGTTTTTTGGCAGGGGATATGCCGCATAATGCTATGGACCGAAAAAGTTGTGCCGGGTGGTTCGTTGATAATGTGCCTTGTGATACGAGAGTTACTTTCTTTAGCAGATACGGGCAATGGCTGGATGCCTGCTGCCTGCTTGGTCTTGCTGCGTTGATGGCAAAGCCGGTTGTAGAAAGGTTAATTTCTCGAAGAAGGAAAAATATTTCTAAGGATAATGCAAATGAAAGCAGTCTCAATTAGGGTATCGAAAATAAATACACTTAGTCGAAAGATTGCAGCTTACAAACCTGGACTTTTCATACTTTGCCTTTTTTTTGTTATAGGTTGCGGTTATACTCAGCGATCGGCTTTAAGCGGTTCCGAGAGAGTTGCTATTGATAAGCTTGTTCCTCAGGCGATTCGAATTATTCAGGATGGTCTTTCTGACTCCGATGCGCAAATCAGAGTCAAAGCCATCGAAGTTGTTGCTGCGACTGAGAACAGCAATCTGATGCCGAAGTTAGAACGTCTGCTTACCGACAGTGCTATCCCTGTCAGGTTCGGAGCAGCAGTGGCAATAGGGGATATGCGATACGTTCTTGCAAGACACTCTATCAAGAAACTGTTGAGTGATCCAGATGAAAGCACAAGAATTGCAGCGGCATATGCCTTAGCAAGATTTGGGGCGAGCGAATATCTTAACCTAATCCGGCAGGCACTAAAGAGCAAGGACCAAACCGCAGCTGCCAATGCTGTTTTCTTAGCGGGCAGAAGCAGCGATAAAGATTCATTAGGCATTCTAATTGAACTTATGAAAGATGTTAAGACCGATGATAAGGTGAAATTTATTGCAGCCGAATCGCGGGCGGCATTGGGTGATGAAACTATTTTTCCGAAGCTCTGGGCGATTCTTTTAAGCACCTATACCGATGATCGTGTATTGGGGATAAGGGCAATGGGACTTCTGGGAACCGAACAGGCCAGGAACGCTTTGGTTACTATGCTCAGCGACGATGTCCTCGAGGTTCGTCTTGCAGCGGCTGAACAACTTGGGACGCTAGGCTACACAACCGGTGTTCCTGAGGTACTCGACGTATTTACAAAGGATATGACGTCCGGATTAGATAAGCAAAGCCGGCAGCGGATTTATATATCAACTGCCATGGCAATAGGGCAAATTGATGCTGACAGTCTGTTAAAGTTTCTTCCCGGACTTTTGCATGACAGCTCTCAGAGCGTTCGCATTGCTGCTGCCAAAGCTGTAATTCAATGTTCAAAAAGGAATTAGCTCTCCTGAGAAAAAGGGCTATTCGACGTATTTTTTTGATTTGACGTAGTTTGCCGTATTTGCCAAAATTAGCTTGACTTTCAAGGTGATAAATCGTAAAATGTCGGAATACGAAGGACTGCTGTCTTCGAACCATATAGGACCTTGATGTAAGGTCTTTAAGTAGTAATAGATTAGCACAAGGAGATTGTCTTGAGTACCTTAACTAAAATCCTTATAGTTTTACTGACGCTGTCTTCAATTTTTCTCTGTGGAGTTGTTGTAACATATGTTACAAATGCCGACAATTACAGGCAAAAACATGACGCCCTCAAGGCTGATAGGGACAGCCTGGACAAGAAGGTTGAGGACCTTGCCAAACAGGTAAATCAGAAGATTGCGCAGACCGAACAGCTTGAAGACAGGTTGAATAGCAAAATTGCATCGCTCGAGGCCAAAAACAGCAAATTGAGTAACGACCTTTCAGATGCTCAAAGGCAGAAAGATGAGCTGCTTGTCAGGGTCAATAGCTGGGCAAGCATAGTTCAGGATTTCCAAAAGACCAATGAAAAACAAGGTCAATTGCTTAACGATACCCTCGATGAGTTGAAAAAAGTCCAGGCCCAACAGATTAGACAGAAAAAAGACCTTGACGAGACTTCGACAACACTGCTGGAGAAAATGGCGATTATAGGGACCCTTGAGAATAGGGTAAACCGGCTGGTTGAGGAAAAAACTGGGCTGCAGAAACGATATGACAAGCTGTTGCAACCAAGGGGTGAAGTTGCTGCACCTGTTGTGCCGGTTACACCTGAGAGAGATTGGGCCAGGCCTGCAAAGATTGAAACACAACAGATTGCACTAAAGGGCTTAGTCAAAGCCGTGGATTTAAAGAACCGTATGGCAGAGATATCCCTCGGGAAGGTGGACGGTATTAAGGAAGGAATGAAGTTCTATATCACCCGTGGAGATGAATTTGTCTGTGAGCTTCTCATAATAGACATTGATACCGACAAGTCAGTAGGCGTAATGGAGCGGGTTCAGTATCAGCCCAAGACAGGTGATACAGTCTCGACAAGTTTGTAAAGGGCCGGATTTGCCGATTTATTTTGTTTTTTTGGATAAGACAAAAAAACGTGTAGGTTTTGAATTCTATAATTAAAAATTTTTGTGAGCTTTGCCAATGAGTCCGAACATTACTGGTCGTGGGAGGAGACAGTCAACAACAAGTGATATTTACACCGCTATTTTGGCGCTGGCGTTTAGCATAATCTTAGCCACAGCAGCTTTGGTCGCCTATAAATGTTACCGCCAGTACGATACAGTCTTTAAGACCCCTCACAGCTCGGTATCGCGCTTTGGCTCATAAAAAAATACCATATCCAATTGACTATTGACAAATACTAACTAATCTTGTAGTTAGGTATTCAATTAAGTAGTCAATGGTAACTTTAGAAGGGAGTCGCAGGTGCTGCTGGACACAATCCTGGGCTTGTTCAGTATGGATATGGGTATCGACTTGGGTACCTGTACCACGTTGGTTTGCGTCCGGGAAAAAGGCATTGTCCTCAATGAACCCTCCGTTGTTGCAGTCCGAAGAGGCACTAACGTGGTCCTCAATAATGGCCAGGCTGTTGGGCTCATCGCTCGTGAGATGCTTGGCAAGACGCCCGGTTCCATCACGGCAATTAGACCTCTAAAAGATGGCGTAATCAGCGATTTCGAAATAACCGAGGCGATGTTAGGCTACTTTATCAAAAAGGTGCATGGACGCGGGGGCTTAGTCAGACCTCGTGTGGTGATCGCTGTACCCAGTGGGATAACCGCCGTGGAGCGCAGGGCTGTTATCGACAGTGCCGAGCGGGCGGGAGCCCGCAGGGTTTACCTGGTTGATGAGCCAATGGCTGCAGGGATAGGTGCCGGCCTGCCTATTACAGACCCCACAGCTTCGATGATAGTTGACATAGGCGGCGGAACAACGGAAGTGGCCATAATGAGCTTGGCGGATATTGCAGCGTGCCGATCAATCCGCATGGGCGGGGATGATATGGATGAAGCTATCATCAACCATCTAAAGAGAACTTACAACCTGCTGGTTGGAGAAATGACTGCCGAGAAAGTCAAGATACAGATTGGCTCTGCAGCCCCGCTGGAAGAGGAATTGACTATGGAAGTGGCCGGCAGAGACACAATTTCAGGTCTGCCGAGAAAAATTGTAATAACGAGTGAAGAGATTCGCGAAGCGCTTCGTGAGCCGATAGCAGAAATTATTGACACAGTAACATCAACACTTGAAAAAGCTGAGCCCGAACTGGCTGCCGATTTGATTGAAAACGGTGTCTTTATCTGTGGG
>JAFGRL010000092.1 GCA_016935195.1 Sedimentisphaerales bacterium | reverse complement strand
TTTCATATCTGTCGATACAAGAAGCTGGGTAAACTCATAAGGGTCTTCAGGTTTTAATTGTTTGTTGTATATTTCACCAAAGAACCTAACTGCATGAGCAAATGGTATAAATTTGTCCCAGTAAATATCACGCCAATTATCAAATATCTTTTTTCTTTTAGCCAGCTCATTCGCAAGTTCTTTATCGCTTAGAAGAGGCAGTTCTATTTTCTCCATTGACCGGGCAACATCTTGCATCTTGGGTATCAGTTCTTGTTCTATTTCACCTCTAAGCTGCTTAAGATTCTCAAGACTTATTTTAAGACTTAAATACCATTGCCTCTGGCTGTCTGAACTATCTGAGACCTGAGTTGTGATCGGGCGAGACTGTAAAGAATAAAGGGTTCTATTTCTATAGGTCCACTCTGAATCTTGAGCAGTTCCGAAAATGCCTTCTACCTTTTTACAAAGACTATAAACTCCATGGATCTCTTTTTCAGTTAAGGCTGCTTTGCCGGCGGCTGCACCAGGGATTTCTGAAATACTGATGCCGCTCTTTTGGGCAGTTATGATATTATTTTTGATTGCAGGAGTGTATGAGATTACACGGCCATTTTTTCGGCTTAGGACCCACCTGTCAGGTTCAATAGTACCGTCAACAAGCCCCTGATTAAGTCCATAAACAGCTTCAATCATCATATTAGCATTGGAATTGGGACTTTTTCCAAAAGCAACCCCCGATTTTTGGCCATCGATAAATTGCTGTATAATAACAGCCATTTTGCTGGAATTCACATCAAGGCCCGTTTCCTGCCTGTAAAGTATTGCCACATCAGAAAAAAGGGATGCCCATACAAGTTTTAAATGCTTAAGTATCGAATCAACCCCTCTTACATTTACATAAGATTCATGAATTCCCGCAAAAGAAAATTTTGCCGAGTCCTCGCCAATCGCAGATGACCTTACAACAACTGGATTGCTTTTGAAAAAATTATTAAATAAAGGTTTTAATTTGCTGTATATTTCAGAAGGAAAAGGAGTATTCAAAAACATATTTTTAATTCTAAGTGCTAGATCCCAAATCTCCTCCCATCTCATGTCTTCGAATCGTTTCCTGTAGTATTCCATTAAAATCTTATCACGAAGCCCTTCATGATTAAGAAAGGTATCGAAAGTATAAGTTGTAACACATAAAGATTTTGGAACCTTGAGATTGTTTAAAGCCATTTTAGCAACTGAAAGGGCCTTGCCCCCGACAAGACTCTTGGAGGTATCATCAATTTGAGATAATTTTAAAGTAAAGTCAGTCATTCTAGATGAACCTCTGTAACGTTTTGAAATCTTTCAACTATATAAAAAGATTTAATATCGATGCATAAAAAGGCAGACGACTGAGATGCTAGAAAAGAATCCAATTGCGGATGCTTGCCGAGATAAAGCTTCATCAATTTATTGTTCTTATTTTTACGGATCTGCCGAACCGAACCTAATACAGTAACGCCGATAGCTTTTCTGAAATCAATTGCTCTGTTTGACCTGTTATCTACAAAGAAAGAAACGTTTGAATTGGAAATAATATTAGCAAATTTTCTTGTTGCCTTACGGGTGGTAAAAACGATTTGACGCATATCATCAGAGCATGCAAAAGCAACTAAACTTGTGTATGGATTCTTTTTTTGCTGGGTAGCTAATACACCAAGTTTCTGAGAGCTAAAAAGCTTCTTAAGTTTATCCTCAAGCGATGGATCGGTTTTCAATTGACTTCTCCCTTTTAACTATGGAATTCCCTGTCTATAATTTCATGGGCTTGCAAAGACTTTTCTCCAAGTGTGCGGTACGCCCACAAAAATGGCATTTATATCTCGGTTCCTCAACCAGGTCCTTGTACTCTTCTTCGTTATCTACATGATAGCCATAAGACACAAAATAACATAGGTGTTTGGTGTGTTCATCGCTTTTACATTCTTGATTATCTTTTGGATGCCCTGAACTCATAATATGTCCCCTTTCATTAGTAGAGTTAAAACGCCAAATCGGCATTTATTACATTCAAATAACCCCTTTGGAGCCATTATATCACAATGTGAGGCAGTGAAAAGAAAATATTTTGGGAATGGTTGTAGTTACAATTGAATACAACTGTGCAAAGCGAAGGCTTTGCCAAGTAAAGAACTTGCTGAACATTTCAAGAATATCAAATATACCCAGCTGAACTCCGATGTCTTTACAGGTGAGACGCTCGCTAATAACTGAAAAGCTCATGATGTATCTGCCCGCACGGAACATTTTCAGTCGTAAGAACCTCTTCGAGTTTCATCGTCATAGCCGGCGGCCCACAGATCAGAAATTCATAATTGCTAAGCGCCTCGGTAAGATATTTCTTTAAAACCGTGATCGTAATATAACCCGTTTCGCCCGGATAATTTGAATCCTCACTTAGAACATGGATTACATTTACACTTTTAAAATTCTCCAGTTCCTCTTCATAAACTATCTCGTGCTTGCTCCTGTTGCCGTAAAAAAGATAATGCTCCCTTTTCGGTTCATAACTCAAAGTCTCAAATATCCGCGTAAAAGGTGTAATGCCAATCCCGCCGGCGATCATAACCAGCGGCCGGTCGCTTTTAAGTGCCTCATGAGAAAAAATCCCGTAAGGCCCGTCAATATAAAGCAATTCTCCCGGCCTGGTCGCCTGCAAACTTGTCGATGTCGGCCCAAGTGCCTTGACCGTTACGCTGAGTTCCGCGGTTTTTTCATCATAGTGCGAAACGGTAAACGGTCGTATATTACCGGCAAAATCTTTCCGCACATAAATGAACTGTCCAACTCCCGGCACGATCTTCGTGCCCAATGGTGCCGCATCGATCCTTGTAACCTGCGGCCCCACCTTAGTAACCGCCGTCACCATATATTTTTTCTGCATAAAGCCTAGTCTGCACATTACACGAAATACAAACAGCATCCCAACAAAGATCGCCAAAGCTATCCAGAAGTATCGCGCTGGCGGCTCAGCTATTGTGCCGCCTATTGGAAAACTGTGAACAAATACCATCGGCAGGGCAATGTAAGCTGTAATATGAAAGCCGAACCACGTACGCCTCGCAAATTTCTGACGCCACAAAATACTCGTCGTAACCACCACGATAAATATCGCAAAAGCTGCCATCCCAACCAGCACAAAATACTTAAAAGCTGTCGGCCCGCCAAGAATAAGCGGATTATAACCCTTCTTTTCGAGATAGTACAAAGTTATGAACACCGGGTGCAGCCCGACTATCAGCATTATATATTTACCGAGATTCTTATGAATGCTCAATACCCACAGCAGATCGACCATGACCTTGCCGACCGCCGAACGAAACCCGAGCAGAAACTGCCAAACGATAAGCATCGTTCCACCCAATGCTCCGATCTTGGCAATAAATTTGAAAACCTTCAATGAAACCGTTGGCTCGTCATACCGTACAAAAAAAAGTGGAACTGCCGAGCTTAATATGATGATAACTATAAAAACAATTCTTTGCAGCTTGATATCGAGATTAATGTATCGAAAGACATCGCTTTTCATACTTTAATCCTGCCAGAAAATGCTTTTCCTGCCGCAAGCATTATACGCCCAAAAGCATTAACTGGGATTTCCCATATACAATTAAATATCTTAGCTCAGCTACGCCGCTGAGCCTCATTTTCAATAGAATAACAAATCTATCTAAAAATTCAAGCTCTCATAGAAACTCTTTCCGTTGACCCTTACAACTATAAAAAGTTAGGAAAATCCATACAACCAAGCTACAACCCAAAGACCCAACAGCTACACCAGGAAAGATTAACCCTGAAGATGATAAGTTCGATCATGCTGGACTCCAAATGTCTAAAAGATATGATTTTGTTTGGGAATTGAGGGAGTAAGGAGTAGCAAAAAACCCGCACTTTTCCCAAATGGATCTACCGGGTTTGACCAATTCTGTCTTATTGCTTTTCTATTCAGTAAGGGGCTATTCTTATTTCATGAACCCCTTGCCGCTTTTGCAAGAAGAGTGCTTAAAGAATGAGGAGATACTTAGCAAATATTCTTGCAGCAGTTTTTGCAGCAGAACTGAACACCTTGCAGCAGTTTGCAGCAGTTTGCAGCAGTTTGTAGCGGTTTACGCGTCTTTTAGACAAAAAGAATAAGGCCTTGTAACTATCTTATTTACAAGGCCTTATCTTAACTCCCCGAGTAGGGCTCGAACCTACAACCTAGCGGTTAACAGCCGCTCGCTCTACCAATTGAGCTATCGGGGAATGACAGCTTTCCAGACTTTGAGGCAATTATCAGGATTTTGAAAACTTTGTCAAGGCCTACGCTTTATAAAACCACTTGACTTTGATGCGTTATTGGCTATTGTCAAACTTTTATTGTAATTCGCAGTCCGGCAAAAATATGAAAAGTTCATCGGGACAATTTATTTACGAACCGCCTGCAATCGAACCGACAGGCAGTCTCCTGTATGCAGAACATCTAAAGCTCACAGCAAAATCTCATATGGCCGAGTTCGCCGGCTATATTATGCCATTGTGGTATTCATCCATAACTGCCGAGCACAATGCAGTGCGTAACACCGCCGGCCTTTTCGATTGTACGCATATGGGAATACTCGAGGTCTCCGGCTCCGATGCCGCCGACTTTCTAAATACAGTAACGACTAATGAAATCAAAGACTTACAAATCGGCAGGGCAAAATACAGCTATATCCTCGATGCCGCTGGCAGCATTCTCGATGACATTATAATTTATCGCCGCAAAACTGATAATTTTATGCTCGTTGTAAACGCAGCAAACAATCTCAAGATAAAATCCTACTTTGAAGGACTCTTAAATCAAACCGTTGTAATTGATGCTCAAAACTCCGAACGCAAACTGCAATACTCGCCTACAATCACTGACCTGCGAAACCCCGATAGTCCAACAGACTCTTTCGCTGACATCGCTCTACAGGGCCCAGCATCAATTCAGATTCTCTCTTTGCTCATTGCTGACGAAAGAATCCAAACCAAAATGGCAAATCTAATGCCTTTCCACTTCATAGAAACCAGCTTATCCGACTTCGACTGCATTATCTCCCGAACCGGCTACACAGGCTCGAAAGTCGGCTTCGAATTATTTGTACACCCCACAAAGGCACCGCAAATCTGGCAAAGACTGCTTGAAAAAGGCGAACCCCTCGGCCTGGTTCCCTGCGGCCTGGGCGCAAGAGATACCCTGCGAGTAGAAGCAGGCCTGCCGCTATACGGCCACGAACTGGCGGGTGCCCTGCAAATCTCTGGTATCGAAGCAGGATACTCCTGGGCTGTTAAATTCCAGAAAGAATTTTTTATAGGCAAAAAAACACTTAAAGCAAAAGCAGACAAATCCCGGATGAAAATTGCCCGAATGGAACTGCCCGGCCAAAAAGGCATCCGGCCCATCCGCCAAAATGACGCAGTCCTTGACACCAAAGGAAAATGTATCGGCTGGGTTACAAGCGCTGCCAAAGTCAACGAAAAACAAATTGCCCTAATCTATGCAGAAAAAGAAACTTTACAAAAATGCCAAAATGTTGGAATCTATTACCTGGCAAGAAGTAAAAGCCAAATCGCTCAGGGCAGGGGAAAAAAAGTTGATAAAGGCCAAACCCTGCAGGCCGATATCGTCGGTACTGTCCTAAGCCGATTTGCAAAATTCTGATTTTGGAGAAATCAATATGGCTATAGAAGGACTGCTTTACACCCAACAGCACGAGTGGGCAAAAATCGAGGCCGATACCGCAACGGTCGGAATCACGGATTACGCACAGCAAATGCTCGGCGAAGTTACCTTTGTGGAACTGCCATCCATAGGCAAAGAAGTCAAGTCCAAAGAAGAGCTTGGCGTCGTTGAGAGTTCCAAAGCCGCAAGCGATGTTTATTCACCCGTTACCGGCAAAGTCACAGAAATAAACACAAGGCTTGAATCAAATCCCGAACTGATAAATGACGATTGTTATAACACCGGCTGGATATGCAAACTCGAAATCACTGACACCAATTCACTGCAAGCTCTGATGGATGCCAGGCAATATGATGAGTATCTAAAAAGCGTCGAATAACCATTAGGAGCCCAAAAAAGTGCCTTTTATCTCGAACACCGCCGAGCAGCAAAAACAAATGCTTGCGGACATAGGTTTGTCACTTAACGATTTGTTTGGGGACATCCCGTCAAATTTGATGTGCGATATGTTTGACCTTTCTGCCGGCCTGAGTGAACAGCAGGTGCGAGACCAACTTTGGGAATTGGCAGAAAAAAACTCCACACATCTTGTCTGCTTTCTCGGAGGCGGCTTCTACGACCATTTCATCCCTGCTGCAGTTAGTGCAATTACATCCAGAAGTGAGTTCTACACGGCCTACACACCATACCAGCCTGAACTTTCACAGGGCACACTGCAGGCAATCTACGAATACCAATCGGCTATCTGTCGCCTCACTGAAATGGAGGCCGCAAACGCCTCTGTCTATGACGGTGGAACCGCTATGTACGAAGCGGTGATGATGGCCCTGCGAATCACAGGCCGAAATAAAGTCATCATCGATGACAGCGTTAATCCAATTTATCGAGTTATGATAGACTCCTACACTCGCAACTTAAAAATCCAGCTCGAACAAAGCCACTGCATCGACGGCCTGGCCAACCGAAAGCAAATACTCAAAAACCTCGATGACAAAACAGCAGCCGTAATTCTGCAGAATCCGAACTTCTTCGGCTGTATAGATGACTTCACCGATATTGCAGAAGCCGCACATCAAAAAGGTGCACTGCTCATCGTCTCCTGCTACCCTATATCTCTCGGTATTCTCAAAACACCCGGTGCAATGGGGGCAGATATTGTTACAGGTGAAGGACAAAGCCTCGGCATGCCAATGTCATTCGGCGGGCCATATCTGGGCTTTATGGCAACGCGAAAAAATCTCATCCGCAAAATGCCCGGCCGAATCGTCGGTCAAACAAAAGATAAGCAGGGCAGAAGAAGCTTCGTCTTGACCCTCCAGGCGCGCGAACAGCACATCCGCAGAGCTAAAGCAACTTCAAACATATGTTCCAATGAATCATTGTGCGCATTGACAGCCCTTGTTTACCTTTCTTTGCTCGGCAAAGAAGGGCTAAAAGATACCGCCCAGCTCTGTGCAAACAAAGCAAGCTACGCTTACGAACGCCTAACGGCAATACCAAATGTCAGACCGCATTTTAAAACAAAATGGTTCTTCAACGAATTTGTCCTCGACCTGCCGAGAAATGCATCCGATTGCATTGGCCGACTCATAGAAAAAGGATTCGCAGCAGGTTTCCCCCTAAGCAGATATTACCAGGATATGGAAAATTCCATGCTGATTTCTATTACCGAAAAAAGAACTAAACAACAGATAGGCATGCTCGCAGAAGCCCTGGAGAGCATTTTATGAAACTTATCTTTGAAAAAAGTGTAACCGGCCGCCGGACAGTCGCAACCGGCAAACCCGATGTGCCCGCCACAATAAACTTAAACACAGAGTTATTAAGGCAAAAACCCGCACCTCTGCCGCAGTTAAGCGAACTCGATGTGGTAAGGCATTTCACTGAGCTTTCACAGAGAAACTTTGGCGTAGATACCAGCTTTTATCCCCTTGGTTCCTGCACAATGAAATACAATCCCAAAGTTACCGAGCTTATAGCTTCCTACACAGGCTTTGCACATTTACACCCCCTCCTGCCGCAATTAAGAATGGGAGGAATGCTCACCCAGGGTGCACTGAAGGTAATTTATGAAACAGACCTGCTGCTTCGAGAAATAACAGCTATGGCAGGTTTCACTATGCAGCCATTGGCCGGCGCACACGGCGAACTTACCGGAATGATGATTATGGCTGCTTACCATCGTGACAGGGCCAACAAAAAAAACACCGTCCTGGTGCCCGATAGCGCCCACGGCACAAATCCCGCCAGCGCCGCAATCGCCGGCTACCAAGTAGTATCCGTACCAAGCGACGATAATGGTCTTTTGAGTCTGTCGGCGCTCAAATCCGTCCTCAACGACCAGGTCGCGGGCATTATGCTCACCTGCCCAAATACTTTAGGCCTGTTTAATCCGCACATAAAAGAAATTTGCGACCTCGTTCACAGCGTTGATAGCCTGGCCTATTATGACGGTGCAAACCTTAACGCTATTGTCGGAAAAGCCAGGCCGGGTGATTTTGGCTTTGATATCGTGCATCTGAATCTCCATAAAACCTTTGCAACCCCGCACGGTGGAGGCGGACCAGGAGCAGGGCCTGTCGGAGTAAAGGAGCATCTGCTCGATTTTTTGCCGGTCTCCGTCGTGGTGAAAAGACAGGACGGAACATACACCCTCGAATATGACCGGCCAAAATCTATCGGCTACATCGCCCCGTTCTACGGCAATTTCGCCGTTATTCTAAAGGCCTATGTTTATATCCTTATGCTCGGCAAAGAAGGGCTCAAAAGAGTGGCTGAAAATGCCGTATTGAACGCAAATTATATAAGAGAAAAGTTAGAAAACTACTACAGGCCCGCCGTTAATACTATCTGCAAGCACGAATGTGTTTTCAGCCCAACAGATAAAATGCTTGCCAATGACATCCACGCTATCGACATCGCAAAAGCTCTGATAGACAAAGGCTTTCATCCGCCAACAGTGTATTTCCCAACAATTGTAAAAGAAGCTATGATGATCGAACCAACCGAAACAGAAAGTAAAGAAACACTTGACGCTTTTATCAACGCAATGACAGAAATCGCCGAGATGGCACAAAATCAGCCTGAAAAACTCAAAAGCTCTCCTGTAACAACCCCTGTTTCCCGACCCGACGAGACCGCCGCTGCAAGAAACCTCGATATAGCTTATTGACAGGATTTCTTATCTTGCGCCCAATCCGGAGATGTTTCCTCCCAGGCGCCCAGATGGCTAATTTGCTTGACCATTTCTGTATCGTGGACTATCTTTTAATCAATATTTACTTTTAAAAATTGAGTGATTGATAAATCTTGTTCATGGAAGTCAGGAAAAATGTGGAAGGTTAGATAAAAATGAAAATCAGTAAAAGGGCACAGACGGTACCGCCCTCGGCAACATTGGCAGTAACATCAAGGGCGAAGGAATTGAAAAAACAGGGCGTTGATGTCATCGGTTTTGGAGCAGGCGAGCCGGATTTCGATACACCCGAGTATATAAAGGCAGCGGCCATCAGGGCGCTGAAAGAAGGTAAAACCAAGTACGCTCCGGCCTCAGGAGTACCAGAACTAAGAGCTGCTATTGCCGAAAAGCTTCAAAGAGAGAATAGTCTTGGATACACACCTGAGCAGATTATAGTAAACATTGGGGGCAAACACTCTGTTTTCGAGGCGATGCAGGCCATCCTCGAACCTGGTGACGAGGTTATTTTGCCTTCACCTTACTGGGTGAGCTATCCGGAAGCAATAAAGCTTTCCGGTGCTGTTGCCAAAGTTATCCAAACAGATAAAAGCAACAGCTACAAGATTACACCCCAGCAGCTAAAAGAGGCCATTACCCAAAAAACCGCTATGTTAGTAATTAATTCACCCAACAATCCGGGAGGCTTTACTTATACACCTGAAGAACTCAGAGAAATTGCAAAAGTTCTTGAAGGTACAGATGTGGTCGTATTATCGGATGAAATTTATGAAAAGCTCATCTATGGCCAGACCGAATTTGTCAGCTTTGCCTCGTTAACCGAAGATGCATACAACAGGACGCTGACGCTCAACGGATTCAGCAAGGCTTTTGCTATGACAGGCTGGCGCCTCGGTTATACGGCTGGGCCTGTTGAAATCATAAAGGCGATGGGCCGATTGCAGTCTCATATGACATCTAATGCCGTTACCTTCTGTCAATACGCTGCG
Organism: Sedimentisphaerales bacterium; assembly: GCA_016935195.1. Lineage (GTDB taxonomy): Bacteria > Planctomycetota > Phycisphaerae > Sedimentisphaerales > Anaerobacaceae > JAFGRL01. The sequence goes on along the minus strand of JAFGRL010000092.1, from coordinate 518 downwards.
ATTGCAGCACTTCAGGTCCCCGCTGATGAAACTATCGAAAAAATGCGGCTTGAGTTTGAGCGCAGGGGCAAGTATATGGCCGAGCGTCTAAACAGTATAAATGGCGTTGAGTGCCTCGAACCTACAGGTGCTTTCTACTGCTTTCCTGATGTTTCAGGCCAGTATGACCGAACTATAAATGGCACTAAGATAGCGGGAAGTATGGATTTCGCAAAGGCTCTGCTTGAGCAGGCCAAAGTTGCCGTAGTTCCGGGTTTGCCGTTTGGCCGGGACGAGAATGTGCGTCTTAGCTTTGCCTGTTCGATGGAGCATATTTCTAAGGGGTTGGACAGAATAGAAAAATGGCTGAGCTCGTAAATACTCAAAAAAAGCCTGCATTATCCGGCTTACTCTTGTTATTAGCCTGGCTGGGAATGATAATTTTCGCCTTCCACGCCAGCACACATATGGTCGGTGCCGGGGATACCTGGGTTGCAATGGCCTGCGGCCGACACTTTATCAATCACGGCGTCGATACA
>JAFGRL010000091.1 GCA_016935195.1 Sedimentisphaerales bacterium | reverse complement strand
GGATTGGAGGCGAGCCTTGAAGGCAGGGAGGTTCTTAAGCGGCTGTGCAATATAGTTGAGCGTTATTATCAGATGAATCAATCCAGCATTAAACAGCAGGATATGCGCCAGTCGACCGAAGTTGCGGCAGGCAAATGATGACTATTCCGGGTGGTTTTTTTTAGTAGCTAAGTGTTGGTATGTGTTTGTGAGTCTTGCATTTTGATGGTATCGATTCTTTGAGGGACGTCAGCCCTAAAGTCTTTTTTCAAGAATCTGCAATACGACCACTTTACAAATCCGCTTGCCGCAAAGCCGCAGAAAATTAATACCATGGCTGCTTGTCTGCTCCATATAATTAACCCCAATAAAACAAGTGCCCTTATAAGATGCGCAAAGGGTTTTTTGCCCCTGAGATACTGATTGAGGACATGGGCATAGCGGATTCTGCTAATCATCAGGATTGCCATTGCCAATGCGACGAAAGGCAGTGCGTAGATGATAAGGTTTTCGCAGATTGTAAAGATTCGGGTGTTGCCAGCGGCAAGTTGCGGCAGAGTTTCCTGGTGAAAGATAATTAGGCTCACTATGACCCCTGCGGCTGCGGGACTCGGCAGTCCTATGAAGCTCATATGGGCCGATTCATTCTCTTCATTTTCGACGTTGAATCTTGCCAGTCTAATGGCGGCACAGCTAAGATATGCGGCAGCTGCGAGCCAAAAGGATCGCTTTAAAAACTCGCTAATAGCGGGATTTAACTGGCTAAAGGCGAATGAGCTGTGTTCAAGCATTTTTAATAACAGAAATGCCGGTGCTACACCGAAGCTTATTACGTCACAAAGGCTGTCAAGTTGGCCGCCGAAGCTTGAAGTGCTTTTACTCATTCTTGCGAGTCTGCCGTCAAGCATATCCGCAACCATTGCAAGAATAATCATATAACCTGCCATAGCGAAATAAGGGATAGCCAGGGGGTGAGAAAAATGGCTGTTCTGGTTTGTCTGAACTTTACCAGCCAGGACAATGGCAGTGAAACCACATATACCATTAAAGATGGTTACCAGCGAAGGCAGGACGGTGATGGACTTTAACCTTTGCCTTCGCACGCGGTGAAAAAGTCTGTCCTTTGGGGTCTTTTTCTTTGTTTTTTTCATTTAAGTAAATGTGGCTTTAAGAGTTTTCATATTTTACCAGTGCCGTAACACCTGCTTTGACTTTATCGCCGACTTTAACGAGGCATTGTGATTTATCTGAGACGGGGACGTAGAGTTCAGCTCTTGAGCCAAATTTTACCATTCCGAATTTCTGACCTGATGTTAAGGTTTGTCCTTTTTTTGCTTCACATACGATTCGCCTTGCTATCGCCCCGCTGATTTGTCTTACGATAAGCTTGTCGCCCGGGCTGTCGGTTCGGACCATTGCCAATTCATTTGACTCGTTGACCCGGCCGCTGTCAGGATTGGCTGCATTTTTATGTTTGCCTTTTACGTAAGTTATTCTGTGAATATTTGCGTTGCAGGGCGAGCGGTTTATATGCACGTCGAATATACTCATAAATATGCCGATTCGAATTGCCCGTCCGTTTATGAAGCTGCTCTCTTGTATCGTTTCGATGTCGATTATTTTTCCGTCTGCCGGTGCTAAAAGAAGATTGGCTTCTACCGGCACGATTCGCTCGGGATCGCGAAAGAACAAAATTGCTGAAATCAATATCAGTGCTATGACTGTCTCGATAAATAGAACGGCTAACAGGGACAGAAAATTCATTCCAACAAAAAGACAAATCAGCATCAGAACAATCAATGCCACCTGCAGTACTATTATTTGTGGCTGGCCGTATTTGGTAAGCTTAAAGTTCATAAAAGGTATAATAACTGCAATCCAGCGCACAATCAAGACGTTTAATTTGCCAAAAAGGCCTGTTTGCATCACATTGGGTATTTATGGCTGGTGGATTTTGAATTCTTTATGTAACGGTGTAAGGATTGTAAAGATACACGCCGATACAGTTGAATTTGAAAGCAACGGCACCAAATGGCTACAGAAAGTGGGCGATAAGCCCAATGACCGCTGGCAATAAAGGCATTTATCGCTACAGCAATTCAAGCCCATTTTTATGGGTATAATTTATTTGAAAATCCAATAAAATTACACATTTCTTTCTTGACAATACCGGTTGGTTGGATAGAATTAGTTTTGTTAGTATAGTTAAGGTCTGGGGTACTTTAAGGGCTTTCAGAGATGAAGGAGAGTGAGAACATGTTGATTTTCAAGACTATATTAGTTCAATCCTTTTTTAGTCTTCGTCTAATTCGGAGGAACGGGCAATGAAAAAAGTCATTATTTTAGCAACAATTCTTATTTTAACAGCAAGCGCATCAGCCTTAACCTGCAGCTTTAGAGTAGCTACGCCTGAGACAGCACCGGGCGGTTATTTGCCAGGCGATACAATCACCATAGAACTGGTGGCTGACTTCGCTTGTTATGGCTTTGCAATTTCGAGAATAACTGACGATGTCCCGACAAGCCCAGTTGACCTTACCGGTACCTACGATGGTATAAGTGTCTGGTCTTACTACACCATCAATCCGCAGAATGGTGACAATTATCTGGTGAACTCAAACAATTGGCTTGTTGACAACGCCATAGGTTTTGCAGTTGGTGGTTCGATACATCCTTCGCTTCTTAGCGACGTCTTTATAAATGATTATGATGGAATACTACTGACATATACCTATTAAATTAGCAACGACGCCACCCTCATAGGCAGGACAGTTACTATCACTCCTTCTGAGGGTACCGGTCTCAACAATTTTGCTAAAGATGATATCAGCGGAAATTCGGTAACTCCGACAGGTGTAAGCTTTAACGTCGTTCCCGAGCCTGCAATGATTGCTCTGCTTGAGATAGGGGGATTGATTTTGAGGAGGATAAGGACAACATAAGCGTCAAAAAGATTAAGCACCTTATTTCATCAGTTTTACGAATATGGAAGGACATTTTCAGGTCTAATTTTGCTTTATTCGTCTCATCGGTATAATGCCAAAAGAGTTAAGATTTGGCTTGACTGCTAAAATCGGCGACACTATTCTATTTGAAATTCGAAAACTAATGGTTTTGAGCTATGATAGTCGATTGCCATACTCATATAGATTTTAGCAGTCAAGGGCAGAGTTTATCTGCACATCTGTCAGCGGCAGAGACGGTTGATAAGTGCATTGTGCTTGCCGAAACATCTGATTCCTGTGACCTGGCCAATGAGAGACTTTCGGAGTATGTAAGCAAGCACAAGGAAAAGATGGTTGGCTTTGCAGTTATTCGGCCTGTCAAGGCCAATATGAGCACCAAGCAGCTTGCCTCTATCTCAGATAAACTTGGACTCAAGGGTGTGGTTCTGTATTGCTGCGATTACGGTTTCCACCCTGCCCACAGCGGCGCTGTTCGGTTTTACGAGTCGGCTCAGGAGCTTGGCCTGCCGGTTTTTTTTCATAATGCCGGACCTTTGGACGCAGCAGCTGTCCTGGATTTTGCCCAGCCATACCTTCTTGATGAGGTTGCGAGGATGTTCCCTGAGCTGAAGATGGTTATTGGTGCTATGGGTGCTCCTTTCTACGAACAGACGTTAACGATGGTGGCTAAGCACAAAAATGTCTACGCGGATTTAACTATAAGACCAAACAGTACCTGGCAGGTTTACAATACAGTGGTGGCAGCTTATGAACGTGGCGTTATGGACAAATTGTTGTTCGGAAGCGGTTTTCCATCCTTTACGGCAGGAGAGTGTATAGAGACACTTCTGGGTTTCAATAAGCTTCTAAGCGACACTAATTTGCCGACGGTTCCGCGCGGCAGTATCCGCAGCATTATTGAGCGCAACAGCTTAGAACTATTAGGGATAAGCAGCTAACCTGTAACGTATTGCTCAGTTGTGTAATTTCAAAGCAGAAGTTAATCACACTTAAAAATGTCTGAACTTCTTCAAGAGCAAAGAGAGAACTGGGGCTCGCGAGGTGGTTTTGTTCTGGCGGCAATAGGTTCGGCCGTCGGCCTCGGCAACGTCTGGCGCTTTCCTTATACCGCATACACCAACGGCGGGGGAGCATTTCTGATACCATATATTATAGGGATGTTCGTTGTTGGGGTTCCATTATTGATTATGGAGCTCTCGTTAGGCCATTTTACCCAGCTTGCAGCTCCCGGTGCTTTTCACAAGATTTCAAGAAAGTTTGAGTTCGTCGGCTGGTGGCCGGTAGTTTTGGGCTTTATTATCGTCTGTTACTATTCGGTCGTGCTGGCATGGTGTGTGAATTATCTGATTTTCAGCTTTAAGACAGTAATACCATGGGCCAGTGATGCAAAAAGTTTCTTTTTTTCTGAGTATCTGGGGGTTAATGAGACGCATAAACTTGGCTCATTTCGCCTGCCAATAGTTTTGGCATTATTGGCCGTATGGCTTGGCATGTACCTATGTATATTCAAAGGGGTCAAATGGGTCGGCAAAATCGTGCTCTGGACGGTTCCTCTACCCTGGCTGATGCTACTAATTTTGACGGTAAGAGGGCTAACTCTTGAAGGCGCTATAAAAGGGCTGGAATATTATCTGGAGCCAGACTGGTCGATGTTGACAAATGTTGTTGTCTGGCGACACGCCTTTGGTCAGGTATTTTTCTCTATGTCACTGGCCTTTGGTGTTATGGTAGCCTATGCAAGTTTTCTTCACCGCAAAAGTGACATCAACAACAATGCCCTGATAATCAGTATTGCAGATTTGGCAACAAGTTTTATTGCGGGTATCGTGGTTTTTACAACGATGGGTGCCCTTGCGGCCAGAGAAAACATTGCTGTGCAGGAAGTTTTAAGCCAAAGCCAGGGTATAGGCCTGGCATTTGTCGCTTTTCCTACAGCCCTTTCGCACCTGCCGGCGACAATGTTCTTTAGCGTTGTGTTCTTTGCAGCCCTTATACTTTTAGGGATAGATTCTGCCTTTTCGATAACTGAATCGGTTCTGGCCAGTGTTTGTGACAAGAGCCAATGGCCAAGGCGCATTGTGCTGCCGGCAATGAGCGTATTAGGCCTTGGTTGCGGGCTGGTTTTTACAACCGAGGGCGGATTGAGCTGGTTAGGTACGGTAGATAGTTTTGTCAACGGCACCTGGGGGATACTGCTTGTTGGGCTTGTTGAATGCCTGGTTGTAGGCTGGCTGTACGACGTACGAATCCTCAGAAGACACGCCAATGCTCGAAGCGACTGGAGAGCCGGCAAATGGTGGGAGATATTGATTAAATTTATTATTCCGATAATATTAGGCACTTTGTTTGTCTGGAGCTTGTATGATGATGTTACTTCTTCAAAGGGATTTTTAATTGATAATGAAGGTCAATTGATATGGCCTAATATCATTGGTCTTGGTCTTATGATGGCCGCTCTTGCTGTTTCTTTAGTTTTAGGCAGAATTGGCAGAAAAAATCATCCAGTCAGCACTTAAGTAAGGTTCTTGAAAAATGCTTAATCTTTTTAAGATACTTGCTGCGATTGAGTACGATGGAGAGCTTTCGGCCGGTGCGTATATTATCCTGGCTGTGGTACTTATGGGGATAATTGCGGGTTTGGCAGGCTGCTTTTATATGGCGGTAAGGGGCGGTAATAATTCAACAGAGACGCAATCTCCTGATGAGGTAGGTGATGAACAATCCGATAAACAAATAAAGGGTTGATGCAATAAAAGTATTTTCAAAACTTTGGAAGGGAAATGTTGGCCTACTTATCATCTATCCAAAACTGTAGCAAATGTTGGAGACTATTATGATCCCGAGAGAGCGCATCATAGCTGCTTTGAAGCACAAAGAACCTGACCGCATCCCTGTAGACATAGGTGGCACTGAGTCCTCAGGAATAATGGCAGTAACTTACAATAGACTTAAAAAGCATCTGGGCATTTCTGGTCGAACCCAGGTTTTTGATATGATGCAGATGATTACGAAGGTCGAGCCAACTGTTTTGGAAATCGTTGGAGCAGATGTCATACCACTTTTAATAGAACCAAAACAATGGAAGCCATGGGTCCTCTCGGACGGCTCAGAAGTTGAAATACCAGCCAAGATAAACCTTAGGAAACTTGATAATGGTGACATTGAACAAATTTCTGAGAATGGAACCGTAATTTGTCGCTGTCCGAAAGATGGGTTATACTTTGACCCGGTGTTTCACCCACTTGAAAAGTCCATTACCCTCGAAGACATTGACGCTGCTAAGCCTTACTTCCAATCAACAGATTGGCCTGGTTACCTTGACGAAGATTTCGAAGATCTAAGAGCAAAGGCACAAAAGTTGTACACTGAAACAGATTACGCAATAGTTGGAAACTTATATGTTCATTTATTTGCCGCCGCCCAAAGCCTGCGTGGATTTGAAGACTTCATGATGGACCTAGTGGCAAACAAACCTTTCGCTCACTACATTCTCGAAAAACAAGTTGAGGCCTATCTGCCTCGTATCGACAAATATATTGAGGCCGTAGGGCCATATGTACAAATCATCCAAGTTAATGACGACCTTGGAGCACAAAACGCCCCCCAACTGTCACCGCAGCTCTATAGAGAAATGATAAAACCGTACCATAAAACACTCTGGCAAAACATAAAGCAAAAGAGCAAAAAGGCGCTGTTGCTCCACAGCTGTGGCTCAATATATGACCTTATACCGGATTTAATCGAAATCGGTATAGATGCTCTAAATCCTGTTCAGGTCTCAGCTGCCAAGATGGACACTAAAAAACTAAAAAAAGAATTCGGCAAGGACATAACTTTTTGGGGTGGTGGTTGTGATACGCAAAACGTATTACCCTACGGGAGTCCTGATGACGTAAAAGAGGAAGTTAGAAGACGGGTCAATGATCTTGCTCCGGGTGGAGGATTTGTGTTCTGTCAGGTACACAATATACAGGCCGACGTTCCGGTAGAAAACATACGGGCAATGTACGAAGAACTGGGCACGCTTGGGCATAACACTAAACTATAGTTTCAGAAAAGCCGAGCCGAGCTAAATGCAAAACAGTTGTACTTTTGGTTGTATTTTAGGAACAACAAAAATTCTTAGTTTCTCATAAGTACCTTATTTGTAAGTTGTTATGATAATATGCGTTCAGCAGTGCAAACGTATGTTCAAAACTTTGGAAGGGGAATGTGGAATATGATAACTAAAATAGAAACACCTGCATTACTTTCGGTTTTTATGATTACCTTTTTGTTGCTATCAAGTAGCAGCCAGGCTGTAAAGCTGCCGGCTTCTGGGGATAAGCAATTTGATGAAGTTGTATTTTTTGCCTTTGACGACCACAGTATTCCTTTCCGCAGCCATCTACGTCTTAAATTGGTTCCGTGTGAGAAACGGAGCCCGGTCTTACCGCTGGGCAGGCCAGGCCAGCCCGATGCAAATATGGTAGAGCTGTATGGCACTGTAATTCGTATCGATGGACAGTTTCGGATGTGGTATATGGGCAGGGAATTCAACGCCGATAAGTACAGGTATGGCCCATTTCGAGTTTGTTATGCGGTCAGCGACGATGGGATAAAATGGCGGAAACCTGACCTGGGTCTGGTTGAATATAATGGCAATAAAAATAATAACCTTGTGGGATTGAAAGGTACAAAAGAAAAGTTTGAAGCGATTGAGACGGTCCAGGTTATAGTGCTATATGAACCGCAGGAGCATAACCCTAAGAAGTGTTACAAGATGTTCTATGTAATGGAAGCTTCCACGCTTGGAGTTGTTGATGAGGATTTCATAAAAGGCTTTGCTGCTTACAGTGCCGACGGGATTCGCTGGGAGCCATCGCTCAATAATCCGGTAATGAATAACAGGTTGGAGCCGAGCGGCCTGATAAAATTTGACGGCCTCTATTACATTAACGGCCAAACCTTGGCCCAGTGGGATACACGTGTTTTGGGCACATATGCCTCGTGCGATTTTGAGCAATGGACGAAGGCTGAGTGTACGAGTTTCAGACGCTCTTATGAACCTACATCGGTTTACACCGGCAATAAAAGAGAGCAGGTTCATATGGGAGCAGCCCTGTGGAACAGGGACAACGTAATAGTCGGATTTTATGGAATGTGGCACGGTCATAAGTCTGATGACACTCTTCTTTTAACGATGGACATAGGGCTTGTTGTCAGCAATGATGCACTTTTTTATCGTGAGCCGGTCCCTGATTTTGCAATTATTCCGGCAAAAGGGGAACCCGATGACGCCTGGCCGGCGCTGATGCAGGCCCAGGGTTTCGAGAACATTGGTGATAAGACGTATGTATGGTACAGCGCGTGGGACGAATATGGCTGGCGAGATAAAAATCCTAAAAATGGCGGCGGCCTGGTCAGACTTGCTGTTTGGGAAAGGGACAGATTGGGCTGCCTTTCGGCAAAAAAGGATGACGCACACTTTATATGCCAGCCGGTACTGTTTGAGCCAGATGACAGGATTTTTATAAATGCTGGCGGTTTGTCTGCTGATGGCTATTTGACAGTAGAGCTACTTGACGAAAAGTTTAGACCAATTGAAGGATATTCAGGCAGCGATAGTGCGAAGCTTATGTGTTCGGGCTTGCGCCAAGCGGTGCAATGGAAGGGCAAAAAACCTATAAAGGCCGGAAACAGACCCATCCGCATCCGAGTCAACTACAAGGGCGACAAATATCAGCAAATACGAGTATATGCCGTTTATTTCTGTCAAAAATAGGATATTTGGCGCTTTAGTACTTTCTAAAAAACTCAAACTGACCGATTGATGTTTTGAGATAAACTATGAAACCGGAGCCTCCGGTATCGGTTATAATTTTACGGGATCGAGTTAG
>JAFGRL010000090.1 GCA_016935195.1 Sedimentisphaerales bacterium | reverse complement strand
TTCGGCTACGCCTTCGTTCCGTTGTGCCAATCCTTTGACATAGGTTATAACAGAAGTGTCAGATTAAATCTTGACTATTCCACTTAATCACTTCCAGATTTCACCACAGCTCATACATTTGTATTTCTTTTTCGGAAAAGGAAGGGGAAACCTGAAGAACAGTATCCCAATATAGAACATTTTCATTGAAAATCCTTCGTATTCAACGTTGTTACTACCACATTTTGGGCAAGCAGGATTTATAGGCTCCGGCTTCATATCCCTGTCTTCGGCTTTATCGAGGTCAATGTGTGTAACATTGGCGAGTATTTCCAACGCCTTCTTTGCATCAGATTCTCTGACCTGCAGCTTTATTCCTCTATCCGCAGCTGACAGAAGCCAGTACATTGATACAATATTCTTACCGGCAAGAAAGCACCTTATACCATTTGTCTCTAATTTTATCCTTGCAAGTTCAGCTTCTGACGCAGGGTCCGGGCCATAACAAAAATGACGTATTGTTACAAGTTTCTCGGCCATAACATCACCTTGATTTTTTTATATTTCATCTATTTTTCTTTTTTGCTAAATGCTTTCTTGGCTCCGTACCTTACATTCGTCCACCAAGCAGAGAAACGCTCTGATGGTAAAGTCGAATCTTTTTCTGTATTTTCCCACAAAATCCATGGCAACGTATCACACAAAAAATGTCTAAGTGGTTGCTCGTGGGGATGGTAATAATTATAACTTGCCTGATTTTCATCGTCAGTTACCAGATTTACTGATGAATCGTAAACGGCTTCCTGATGGCCATCTTTGTGCAAGTAAACAACATTACCAGTTATAGCATTCATGTTGTGTTGAGCGATTTCAGAAGTATGGCTCAGAATCCAACCAAAAATGAGTAGAAAGATAGAGACCACACCAATGATGCAGGACAAAATTATCAATACTCTCTTTATTCTCTTCTTCTTTTTCAAACTTGACTTTTTCTTATCTTGCTCTTGTGTATTATTGCCCGTTTCACTCACCTTTTCCCCTTTTTCTTTTTAGGTTTCAGTTCAATTACAAGATACTTGCCATAATTTCAGCTTTTTTACATTATTGATAAATTATGAAAATTTATAAATTAGGAAAGCAATATAGGGAACAAAAAGCAGAACCCATCCCATAAAACGAACAACTCCACCGGGAGTGGGAGCAGTTACCTGATGCAAACGAAATGTTCCCATCCAATTACCCATTTCATCACCAAACCATACACATATTACACCCATTAAACCTGCTCCAGAAACTCTACCAAAAACGTCCTGAACTTTTTCGTCTTTTATTAACAAAGCTACGCCAAAGTTACCTAAAAATAACATTAGTGAAATTATTCTCGATAGCCACATTTATTATTTCTTTGCCTTTTCTTTTTTGCTACCATTTCAAGTCCTAAGTATTCGCATAAAATATCAGCGGTTTTTGTACATCCGGTGTCAGCCCTATAGGTCGTGCGTTGTAAATCTGGCTGCGTGGTGGTCGTAGAATCGGTTTTCAGTTGTACTGGATTATCAAAGAGCCAAAATCAAGTATATCAACTCTTTTGCCAGTAAACAAATACGGATTGCCGTAATCGCTCTTATTATCTGCATTTGCAGCGAAGTTAGCTTGAGTAAAGAAGAAAATGAATTCGTTGCTTGGGCGGGAGTGACAGGGTGAAAAATGGCTTGACATACAACTGAAGTTTTTTTATTAGTACTGTTATTGTCATTTTGGTTGTTTGTGGAAGGTTGTATATCATTGAAAAATAACGCTCTCGTAATTGATTGCACGGAGGATAAGCTCCACCAGAAGCTGTTAGAAGGCCAACCACAGACATCTGGGATGCGCTGCGGCAAGGTTTCCCTGCAGCCGACTCAAAGTTGCGGTGAGCACAGCACAAACGGATTTGAGGAGATACTTGTTTTTTTGTCTGGACAAGGGCTGATTCTGATGGGAGATAAGGAATCCCAGAAAGTTGGAAAAGACCAGGTTTGTTATATACCTCCCCATACGCTCCATAACGTTAAGAATACCGGCCATAAGAGACTTGTCTATATATACTGTGTTGCCCCGGCCAAGGCCAGTTAAACCATAAGAGGTAAAACAGGCGAAAGTTACAAGCTTTGTTTCAAAAAAAGCCTCTGAGCCTCAAAAATGACCAATCTGTTCTAAGGGCTTAGCGTGAATAGACTTAGGAAAAAGCAGCTTCAGGATTATAAAAATTGAAAGAAAGATATGGGAAAAAATTAAAAAATTTTCAAAAATTTGCTTGTAATTTAAGCAGGGAGGGTTATAATAATGTTGAAGATATAAAGGTCTTTTCTTCTTATAGTGTTTTGGTTTCGCTGAGACGGTGAAGATTTTTATATGTGTGCAATATATAGTTATGCAACACCGTCTCAAAAGAGGACAGAGCAATTTAGGCTCTGTCTTCTTTTTATGCGCCGAGCATGTTCGATAACCTACAGGCGAGTCTTCGGGTTAGTCAATCTAAGAGCAAAGTTGTTCTCTGTAGGTAACAGGCAGCCGATAGGAATTTGTATATGAATAAAACAAAACAAACTGATGCAGCATATCAAAAGTGCATTAATCCTGATTGTGATGCCGAATATGATTGCAGCAAGCCTCTTTTTAAGTGTCCTGCATGCGGTGAACTTCTGGATGTCAGGTATAACTGGGACAAAATTACCATACCTTCTAAGCTGAATGAATTTTCTAAAAGGTGGGCTGGCAGAAGTAACAAACTGGACTTTTCAGGGCTCTGGCGGTTTCGCGAGCTGCTTGACTTTTGTGAAGATAAGCACAGGGTAACTATAGGTGAAGGACAAACAATTCTTCAGCAAAATGATGCGATTGGTAAATATGCAGATATGAAAGCGAGCCGTTTGTACCTTCAATATGAAGGTCTAAATCCCTCAGGTTCGTTTAAGGACAACGGTATGGCCGCAGCTTTTAGCCACGCTACAATGGTTTCGGCCAAATCCTGTGCCTGTGCATCCACCGGAAATACCAGTGCCTCCGTGGCTCTTTATGCTCACCACTGCGGCCTGAAATCCGTAGTTTTTATAGGTTCGGGAAGAATAGCCTTTGGCAAGCTCAGCCAAGCTATGGACTACGGGACAAAGACAATACAAATACGCGGGGACTTTGATGACTGCATGCGCCAGGTGCAGGAGGTCTGCACTCGACTCGGTCTCTATCTGCTAAATTCACTGAACCCATTCAGGCTCGAAGGCCAAAAAACCATAATGTACAGGATTATCGAGCAGTTGGGCTGGGAGGTGCCCGATTGGATAATAGTTCCAGGCGGAAACCTCGGCAACAGCAGTGCCTTTGGCAAGGCCTTTTATGAACTAAAAGAGGTCGGATTGATTGAACGAATACCACGAATGGCAATTATCAACGCTACAGGCGCTGACACACTAACTGATTTGGTCAATAATAAAAAGCTCATCTGGAACAAAGGCCAGGTCGCACAAAAGGTCATCGATGACTATTATGCCGATTTAACAGCTCGCAACTTCTCACCACAAACCTGTGCTTCGGCGATAGAGATTTCCCGCCCCGTCAACCTGAAGAAGTGCCTCAGAGCAATAGATATCTGTGATGGTATCGTTCGTGCGGTAACAGACGAGGAAATCTGTGATGCAAAGGCAATTGTAGGCAGATACGGCTTAGGTTGTGAGCCGGCTTCGGCGGCAACAATAGCAGGGCTAAAACAACTGCGGGCCGAAGGAGTAATCGGCTCAGACGAACGCGTGGCGTGCGTGCTCACCGGCCATCCGCTTAAAGACCCGGACCTGACCGTGAACTATCACAAGGCGAAAAAAGGCCAATTTGCCAATGCACCAATCGAAGTTGAAAATGACCTTGAGAAGATTATCAAGCTGATAGAGTAACAGCAAATCCAGCAGCTTATAATTTGCACCACCTTTTCGGCCCAAACACAAACACAGCCTTGTTATTGATTCAAATCAATCAAAAGCGCAGGGGGTCGTGGCTCGTGGATAGTGGTTCGTATTGCGTCGTGCGTATATCGTATTGCGTACAGCGGATAGCTATTAGTGTTCAGTGAATAGTGGCTTGTGGCCCGTGACTCGTGGGCCGGGGCTCGTGGCCACAGGACAGGTTGCGGAAGAGTTAAAAACTTAAAGCTGAAAGTGCAAAGCCATAGTGTAAAAAGTAAAAAAGTCTTTTGGCAAGATGTATGATACGGGCTATTGGATATTCTGGATAGAAAGACGTTCGGCGGGGTGGAGGCTGTGCGGTAAGAGGAGA